>JAADIG010000029.1 GCA_013151445.1 Actinomycetota bacterium | reverse complement strand
CCTGAGTGTTTCGACACCGAAGCTGAGATGAACCGCCGCATCGACCAGCTCGAAACCGGGCTCGATCCGGCGTCTGTCGGTGTCTCGAGTGGGACGGCGGCGTCGTCGGGGTCGTCGTGTGCGTCGTATCTGCGGTTGTACGACGGCACCTGGTACACCGGTGCGGTGTTGTATCTGCGGGGACGTTGGCAGTGGTTCAACCTGGCCGACTACGGATTCGATCAGCGAACCTCGTCGTACCGGATCGGTGCGTGTTCGGCACGGTTCGCGGATTGGCGCAACGGCGGCGGGTCTCGGTATCCGACATCGTTGACCGAAGCGTATGATCAGGCTCCGACCATGCTGAGCGGGTGGGACAACGACGTGTCGTCGGTGTACATCACCTGAACGCCGGTGGAGGTGGAGTGAACCGTCGAAGACCCGACCCTGACCCAGACGCTCAGCGTGTCGCGGTCTTCGACGACCTGTACGACGCCACCTTCACCCGGGTGTTGGCGTACTGCCGGCGAAGAACCCGCAGCCTGACCGACGCCGAAGACGCCGCCGCCGAGACGTTCCTGGTGGCGTGGCGGGAACTCGATGACGCCACCTCGGCCGACTCTCCGCTGCTTTGGTTGTATGGAGTGGCGTGGAAGGTGACCGCCAACCAGCGCCGCGGCCAGGATCGGTTCGGACGGCTCATCGGCAAGCTCGGCCGACTTCTCGATCGTCCGGGTGTCCCGGGGCCGGACGAGCAGGTGCTCACCGCAGCGGATGCCGACGCGGTGGCCGCCGCCCTCGAGACCCTGAGTCTGCTGGATCGGGAGATCATCCGGTTGGTCGCCTACGAACAGCTCTCCCACGCCGAGGCCGGGGTGGTGGTGGGCCTGTCGGAGACGGCAATCCGCAGCCGGGTGTTTCGGGCCCGCCGGCGCCTGCGGCGGCGTCTCGGCGAGATTCGACGCGACGATCCGGCCCTGCTGGACACTTACCAAGATGAGGACCCGACGAGACGTCCCGGTGATCGCCGGGGGGAGCAGCCGTGAACGAACGTGACATCTTCGACGCTCTCCGTGAGGTCGACCCGGCCGGCGGGATCGACCCGCAGGACGCGGCCCGGATCAAAGCCCGGGTCCGGGCCCGAGTCCTGGCCGATGCCTCCCCCCACCGATCGGGTCGCCGGCGACTGCTGCTGGCGGTGGCCGTGACAATCCTCGCCCTGGCGGCGGTCGCCGCCGCGGTGTATCTCACCCGTCAACCCACCCAGATCTCCGGCATCGGCTGCAGCGAAGATCTCAGCGGCGACGCCGTCTACGTCGTCGAATCCACCGGCGGCTTGGATCCCCAACGATGCGCCGCCCTGTGGGCCGACGGCACCATCACCAACCCCGATATCACCCCACCCGGCCAGATCCCGCCGCTGACCGGCTGTGTCAACGACGCCGGCACCCTCACCCACCAACGACCAGGATGTCTGTGAACGCCTCGGCATGGCCAACTACCTCCCCCCATCCGAAGCCGTCACCTCGATCATCGACGTCCAGGACCGGCTCATCGAACAGATCAACCCGCAGACCTGCCCCAGCTTCGACGACGCGCAACGCCTCGCCAACCAGGCCCTTGCCGACGCCGGGATCGAAGACTGGACCGTCGTCGTCCCCCAACCTGCCACCGACCAACGACCCTGCCCGAGCCTCGCGTTCGACTCCGCCACCCATCAGATCCTGCTCGTCCCCATCGACCGCATCGGCCCGTAGCCGCGCCGGGACACTCACCAGGTCGCGAAAACAATCCCTACGAACCGCGCGATGAATCCCCCTCTGCCGGACACATACACAGATGAAGGGGCCAACCAGCGGCCCTGAGGCTCACAAAGGAGGAAGAGATCATGAGACGTCTTCGGCTTATCGCAGCAATCCTGCTCGCCTTTGGGTTGCTTACCGCGACGGCAGCAGCTGCGCAGACCTCGCCGGATCGGATTCTGCCAGACGTCGCATCATCCCTACCTGAGGTGGCGCCGCCGGGCATCAACGACTCGGTCTCTGAGGCAGAACTGGAAGACCTGCGAACTCTTGCTGACCAATCGGGCATGTCTCTCCAGGCGGCCGTCGACCGGTATGGGTGGAACGACAACTTCGCGCTCGCCGTGGCCGGGATCCGAGAAGCCTTCCCCAAGGCCTTCACTGGAGCCGAGATCCTAGACGCCGACCATGCGTGGATCGGTTTCGCGGCCCGCGTTCCGGAGTCCGCACTCGATGTCATCGATGCCTTTGGCAAGACCCACGGGGTTGCGGTCGATGTCAGGTCGGACCTCGGTCTCAATGAGCGAGACCTTGAGAAGGCGATTGAGGTGGCGCACTTCTCGGTGCTGGGCACACCTGGTGTCAGCGACGCGTTGACCACCTATGACTTCGGCTCAGGTCAGATCATGATCACTGTTGTGCTCGACGACGCGGTCCCTGGCTCCATGGTCGACGATCTCCGGCTCATCGCGGCGAGAAGTCTCGCGGATGCAACTGACGTGGGTATTCTCGACTACATCGGTGTGTCCGTAGCCCGATCGATCACACCGGTTGTCGGTGGCGACGAGAGCAGCAGCGAGCACCTGGGCGGCGAGGCTCTCTCCACCTGCACGTCTGGTTTCGGGACGAAGACCTCGTCAGGTGTGAGGGGCATTGCCACTGCGGGACACTGCGGCAACTCCCAATCCGATGACGGCTTCGCCCTGACGTTCAAGGACGACTATGAGGGGACTCATGGTGATTTCCAGTGGCACACGGGGCCTAAGCCAGAACGTGACGACTTCTACTCGGGCAACAGTTCATCGACCGAGGTGAACCGACGGGACGTCTCCTCAGTGGGATCGCCTGTCGTCGGACAATCGTTGTGCCGCAACGGCAAGACCAGCCATAAGGACTGCCAAGAAGTACGTAAACTGAACGTGTGCAGTGGCAGCGTTTGCAACCTCGTCGAAATGGGAGCCCATCTGTCCGCGGGCGGCGACAGCGGCGGGCCTGTGTTCTGGGGTAACACGGCATACGGCATCCACAAAGGATACGTGTACGATCCATTCTGGCCGTTTGACCGGGAGGTGTTCTCGCGAGCCGATCGCATCGACAATGCCCTCGGCATCTTCATTGCCACCAGCTGAAGATGGGGACGTTCCACTGGCGGAGGAGTCGACTCCTGATCGGGAGGTTGGCAACGGCATGCACTCCGCTGCCAACCGCTACGGGCAGCGGTCGACGGGACGGCGCGAGGAAGCCGTGATGACGACATCCGGGCCCAATGGAGGTCGTCGACGGCGCTTCCTCGTCCCCGCCATAGCGCTCGGACTCGCGGCGCTCGTCGGCTGGCTGCTCTTCGTCGGCGTCACATGGCGTGGTCCGGTGCCTGTGTTCGCGGCAGAATCGCGCCAACCCGACCGTCTCGCGTTGATCGTGGACTCGTGTCAGGCGAATCCAGAGGTATCACTGCTTCGGGAATCTAAGAAAGTGGAGGTCGAAGTCATCGCGACCAAGACGTTCCGGCTGCGGGGTGGCGGCAACGACTGTCAGGACCTCGTCGAGGTGCAGCTACGGGAGCCATTGGGGGATCGGACCGTCGTCGACCTGCACTCCGGGAAAGCGGTGAGTGTCACCGAGATCGAAGCGCCGTCGGGATGACCTCGGTGGAACCGAGAGCGACCCGAGCAGTTCCGGGGCGGGGTGACACAAGCCGCCCCGCCCGAGCTGCGCCGCGAGAGGTCGAGAATCGACGGGAGACGACGAGAACTGTCGGAACCGAATGTGTAGGGTGACCTGTGGGACCGGCCACGGTCGGTCCGACTGCGAGCGACCAAGGCGTACCGCTGAGCGTCGTTGTCGTCTTGCCGGCCGTGCGCATCGAGGCAATGTGTCACGACCCATTGAACTCGCGATCAGTTCTCGCGACCACATCGCGTCCACATGACATTGAGAATCACTGAGAAACGACGCAAGACGACGAGAGGCAGAAACCCAGACCGCACAGGGCCTATCACCCGAACCGCCGGGTCCCGCAGGCGCGCGAAACTGCCTTTGGAAGCCTTCA
>JAADIG010000131.1 GCA_013151445.1 Actinomycetota bacterium | reverse complement strand
AGTGATTGATGATTCTCGATGATGCCGTTGTGAACAACCACAAACTTGCCACTGGCATCGGTGTGTGGGTGAGCGTTGGCATCGCTTGGAGCGCCGTGGGTCGCCCATCGAGTGTGTCCAATACCGACGGTGCCGGCAGGTTCGGCAGCGTCAACAACGGCCTGGAGACGATCAATCTTCCCCTCGGCCTTCAGAACCGTAATCGCACCGTTCGAGATCGCTATCCCTGCGGAGTCGTAACCCCGGTACTCGAGCCGGCGAAGCCCATCAAGAAGTACTGTTGCGGCCTGTTGCGGGCCGACATATCCCATGATCCCGCACATTGCGCGACCTCCTCATAATCAGGACTCGATCGCTGCGCAGGAAATCCCCTGCTTCACGTCGCGGCGGCCTCTGTCACCGGGATCACTCCCGGGATTTCCTCCGCTGCGTATCGACCGTGAACAGCCGAGAGGGCATCCGCCGAAAAATTCGATGACCCTCTTCCTCGTCACCTCGCAGAAGCGAGGTCTGGCGCTTCAATTAAACACCGACCAGTCAGTTTCAGTTGTGTACAAGAGTGTACCGCGAATCCATGCCAACACAGCGATGACACGCCCCCAAGCTGGTAGTTATGCGAGTTCTTGGGCTACGACATCGGCGACGGAAGCGGCGATCTCGTTGGCGGTTGCCTCCTGGCCTGCTTCGACCATGACCCGGATTAACGGCTCGGTACCGGAGGCACGGACCAGGATGCGCCCATCGCTGCCGAGTGCGTCCTTGGCTGTGGCAATGGCTTGGGCAACGGCGGCGTTGCGGTCCCATCCGGTCTTCGACTCGACGGTGACGTTGGTGAGAACCTGTGGGTACGCCCGCATGACCGTGCGCAATTCTACCAATTGCTTCCCGGTGGCGGCCATCACTTCGGCCAGACGCAACGCCGTTCGCAGACCATCACCGGTCGCTCGATCTTCGAGGATTACATGACCCGACTGCTCGCCACCGAGGACCGCCTTGGATGTTCGCATGGCGTCTAACACGGCGCGGTCGCCAACATCGGTTTCGATGACGTTGATCCCCATCTCGGCCATGGCCTTCTTGAATCCGAGATTCGCCATGACGGTGGTAACGACAGTGTCGTTCTTGAGCTTGCCCCGATCCTGGAGGTGTTTCGCAAAAATCGCAAGGATCACATCACCATCGACCACCCCGCCCTCCTCGTCAACCGCGATCAACCGATCGGCGTCACCATCAAAGGAGAATCCGACCCTCCCCTTGACGATCCGGGCCAACGCCTCGGGATGGGTGGCGCCACATCCGGCATTGATGTTCATGCCGGTCGGTTCATCGGCGATCACTTCGATGGCCGCGCCAACTGCACGAAACAGCCGCGGTGCGGCGAGGAAAGCGGCGCCGTGGGCCGTGTCAAGAACGAACTCGAGGCCCCGAAGCGAGTAGGAGATACCGTCCTTGATGTAGTCGACGTACCGATCGACCGAGTCGGCCATGACGGTCTGGAAACCAACCCCCGCGCCTGCAACGGCGACTGTCGGGATGTCGGAGAAGTACCGACGCTCAATCCCACGTTCCTCGGCATCTCCGAGCTTGGCGCCGTCGCGACCAAAGAACTTGATGCCGTTGTCGGGCGCCGGATTGTGGGATGCGGACACCATCACACCGCACCGGGCACCAACCATTCGCACAAGCCTCGACACCCCACCGACCGGGATGATCCCCAGATCGACAGTATCGACACCAACGCTGTTGAAACCCGCATGGAGTGCGGATGCGATCATCGGACCTGAACGCCGGGTATCTCTACCGATCAAAACCGGATCGTTCGAGGTCTTGTCCGTGGCGGCTCTGGCGAGACTGGTCGCCAGCTCGACGGTGATGTCGATGTTGGCTCGCCCGCGTACGCCGTCCGTACCGAACAGTTGCTGCGAGGAGTCACCCATGGTCTACGCCGGGGTTGGCGAATTAACGCTTGGTGAACTGAGGTGCGCGACGTGCCTTGCGGAGTCCGTACTTCTTGCGCTCGACGCGACGTGAGTCGCGGGTGAGAAGGCCTTCCTTCTTCAGCGCAGGTCGCAGCTCCGGGTCGTACTCAATGAGCGCTCTGGCAATACCGAGACGCATCGCATCCGACTGTCCGGTCGATCCACCCCCGTGAAGTGTGGCGGAGATGTCGAACCGTTCCACGGACTCGGCAATGATCAGTGGGGCCATGACACGGAGCCGAACGGCGGGGTCCGGAAAGTAGTCTTCGATCGTACGTTTGTTGAGCACCATCTCGCCCGAACCCTCGGTGAGACGGACACGGGCGACGGCACTCTTGCGGCGGCCTGTGGCCTGAATCATTGTCTTGGCCATTAGCGGTCAACCTTTCCAAGCTCGAGCGGCTGGGGTTTCTGAGCTGTATGCGGGTGCTCAGGACCGGCGTACACCTTCAACTTCTTGAACATCTGTCGACCGAGACGGTTCTTGGGCAGCATCCCTCGAACGGCGCTCTCGATAATTCGCTGCGGATACGTGGCGCGGAGCTGGCCGAGGCTTACCTCGCGAAGACCCCCAGGGAACCCCGAGTGCCGGAAATAGAGTTTGTCCTCTTCTTTGTTTCCCGTGACAACGACCTTGTCGGCATTGATCACGATGACGTGGTCACCGACATCCATGTGCGGTGCGAATATCGGCTTGTTCTTGCCACGCAGGATGAGAGCGATCTCGGAGGCCAAACGGCCAAGCGTCGCACCCTCTGCATCAACCACGAACCAGGAACGCTCGATGTCGTCTGGTTTCGGTGAGTATGTCTTCTGAAGCTTTGGTTTCATCGCTCAACCTTGAAGTAAAACTTGGGCACAAGGAAAACCCCCGGGGGACGCCGAGGCGAAGCCGAAGTGTAAGCGCGACAGGCCTGTCGCGCCAATCCGTACCCGTCGATGATCCGTATCCGTTAGCCTTCGCGCCATGATTGAACCGCTGCAACTCGAGGAGATTGTCGCCGCCCGTGAGCGGGGTGCTTCCGTCGTCCTTACGACCCCGGTCTTGCCATCGACATCGTTCGCAAAGGTCGCCGGTCGGGACGTCATCCTAAAAGCCGAGAATCTCCAGAGAACCGGCTCATTCAAGATCAGAGGGGCGATGAACGCGCTCGCAACCCTGGAAGCCGCACAGGCAAAACGTGGTGTCGTTGCGGCATCCGCCGGCAACCATGCCCAGGGGGTCGCTCTGGCCGCCCAGACGCTCGACATTCCCGCAACAGTGTTCATGCCACTCGGGGCCGCGATCCCGAAAATTAACGCAACTGAGGCCTATGGTGCGACGGTGGTGCTTGCCGGCAACAACCTTGGCGAGGCCGTCGACCATGCCCTGGCGTTCGAAGCCGAACACGGCGCCCAGTTCATTCACCCGTACGACAACCGGGCGATCATCGCCGGCCAAGGTTCACTGGGTCTCGAAGTCCTAGAACAGGTCCCAGAAATGGCGACCCTCGTCGCACCAATCGGTGGGGGCGGACTGATCAGTGGCGTCGCCACCGCGGTGAAGGCGCTACGCCCCGATATCACCATCGTGGGAGTCCAGTCCGAGGCGGTTCCCACCTACGTCGAAAGCCGGCGTCTCGGGAAACCGACCGCTGTTGAACCGAAACCGACGGTCGCCGACGGCATTGCGTGCCATCTGCCATCAGCTCTTGCGTTCGACTGTATCGAGAGATGGGTCGACGACATTATTACCGTCGATGACGTGGCGGCCACCAAGGCTGTGACTCTCCTGCTCGAACGCGCAAAGTATTTGGTGGAACCCAGTGGAGCGGTCGTCGTTGCGGCCCTCCTCGATGGCAAGGTTCGGACAGCCGACGGCCCGGTCGTCCTTATTCTCTCGGGTGGCAACATCGACCTTCTGCTTGTCGACCAGCTTGTTCGCCACGGGCAGGAGGCCCGCGGCCGTTTCGCATCGGTCACATCCTGGGTACCTGACACACCCGGTCAGCTCGCCCGCATGCTCGACACAATCGGAGCGGCGGGCGCCAACATCCTCTCGGTGGAACATCACCGCGAAGGCAGCGGTCTCCCTCTCGGCATGGTGCAGATCCAACTCACGTTTGCGACACGGTCCTGGACCCATGTGGACGAGATCGTGGATGCCCTCGAGTCAGTTGGGGTCACCATCAAGGTCCGGCCGACTCGTTAGCGGTTAATACTCGACACGGACGAGCGTGAGCCCGCAGGCCGGGGCCGCACCGTTGCCACCGCGTCGGTCCCTGGCGTCAAAGATGGCGGGCACCTCGACCTCAGCAAGTTTGCCGCGCCCCACGTCCACGCACAATGCAACGAGCGACCGCACCATCTGATGACAGAACGATGACGCTTCGACCCGGAACACTGTCAGTTCGCCCTCGGTTCGCCACGATGCAGCCGTTACGGTCCGCATCGTGGACCTTCCGGGGGCGGCACGGCAGAACGAGGCGAAATCGTGTGTGCCGATGAAGAGTTGCGCTACCCGATGCATCGCGTCGATATCAAGGTCATGGTGGACGTTCCAGACACGACCGGCGAGAAAGGGGTCGGGGTATGGCCGGTCGAGAATCTGATACCGGTAAACCCGGGCGGTCGCATCGAATCGGGCATGAAAGTCGTCGTTCACCTGCTTGAAGGATGCGACGGCGATCGAGGGAGCCAGCCGCTTGTTCAGGGACCGCATGATCTTGTCGGGGAGGATCGGGTGATCCGTCGTGAAACTCACCACCTGGCCGGTTGCGTGGACGCCGGCGTCGGTACGCCCGGCAACGATGGTCACAATGTCAGGGATATGGAGGGACAGCTGGGCCTCCAGCGCACCCTGCACGGTGTGGACGTTTGGCTGCACGGCGTACCCGCGAAAGCTACTCCCGTCGTAGGCAAGGTCAATCCGATACGTTGCCA
Source organism: Actinomycetota bacterium (assembly GCA_013151445.1). Classification (GTDB taxonomy): domain Bacteria; phylum Actinomycetota; class Acidimicrobiia; order Spongiisociales; family UBA5794; genus BMS3BBIN02. Next base: position 8,172 of record JAADIG010000131.1, on the reverse strand, counting down.
TCAACAGACCGCGACAGTGCCAGACACGACACTGACCACACCGTCGGCAGCCACTAGATCAGTCCCCAACCAAAGATCTGCGCAACGATGTACCAGCCGACCAAACCCAACACTGCCGCAAACACGGCCTTGCTCGAGTCGAGATTCGCCTCGTACACAAGCCCCCGGCTCACGATTGCAAGCAACCAGATGGCACCCACGAGCAAGACCACAAACGGAGAGCGTGACAACTCTCGTGACACCAGGATCAGCAGCATCGTCGGGAAGGCGAAACCAACGGTGCGTAACACGACAACGTAGGATCCACCACCCTGGAACAAGTACTTCGACGCCCCGAATGTGATACCCGAATACGCCAGCCAAAAGACGAAGGCGCTGAGCATCGACTGGAGGAAGATGTTCATCCCGGACGTGCTCGTCACGAACCCGAGCGGTTGAAACCCGGTGCCGAGAAGGATGAGGAAGCGGGTGATGAGAACGAGCACGACGGCATCACCGGTGGCCCGATCGTTGAGATACATCCATACGAAGGCGGAACGTTCCATACGGACCGTTTGCACCAACCGTTGCATGATCTCGCTCATCGCTCCACCTTCTTACGTCAGAGTCTGCTGAGCTTACCGATAGAAATCGCTCGTCGGGTTCATCACCATGGTGAGGAGTTTGGTAGCGGGACGTTTCACCGACTCCTGATACGGTCCACACAGAACGTCATCGAAGCCGACCCACGCAGCGGCGCGTACTTCCTCGGACTGCGTGAGGTCCTGGGAGAGCGCCGCAAAGGCGAAACGAACATCGAAATGCACGTGAGCGGGCTGGGCGCCACGTTGCGGGATCTCGTGAGCGTCAACATCGAACAAGAGACCCTCATGGGAAGCGAGCCGGACGGCGGTCTCCTCCACTACCTCTCGGCGTGCGGCCGCCTCAAGGCTGGCATCGACCTTCTCGACGTGACCCCCGGGCTGTACCCAGATACCGAGCTTGCCGTGATGAATCAACAACATGGCTCGCCGATCGGGGTCGACAACGAATCCCGATGCCGTGATGTGCCCCGGCACGAACTGTGCGTCCGAGAATGGGGCATCGGTATCGGTGATCAGTGCAATCATTTCCTTCAGGGCATGCTGCTCGTCGAGCGTTGCGCTGAAGGACTGCAAAGACGCCAGTGCGGCTGAGTTGTCCATCGTGTGTCCAGGAAGCTATCGAGTACACCACAGATCCGAACCGTTATGTCGGAACGTGCTGTGTACGTGGAAGGGGTGCCACCGAACATCGGTGGAGCCGAAGGATGTTAAACGAGTTCGATGCGGGCCAGTTCGGTGCCGTCTCCGCGACGAGGACCGAGTTTGGTGATCCGGGTGTATCCGCCGTCGCGATCCGCATAACGTGGCCCAATCTCGTCGAAGAGTTTGGTGACAGCGTCGTTGTTGGGGACCTTGGCGAGCACGAGGCGACGTGAATGGAGGTCACCGGCACGCGCCTTGGTAATCAACTTCTCGACGTATGGCCGCAGGACCTTCGCCTTTGTCACGGTCGTCGTTAGCGCTTCAGACTCGATCAACGAAGCCGCCAGGTTGGAGAGGATCTTCGCCTGATGCTGCGGGCTACCGCCGAGACGTTTGCCCTTGCGCGGAGTAGGCATCAGACAATCCCTGTGTCAAGATCCGCAGACGCCGCTAGCGAAAGACCAAGCTCGTCGAGCTTTGCGGTGACTTCCTCAAGGCTCTTCTGCCCAAAGTTCGTGATATTGAGTAGCTCGTCCTCGGTCTTGGCGACCAGTTCACCCACCGTCTGGACCTGCGCACGGCGCAAGCAGTTGCGGGGACGCTCGGAGAGGTCCAAGGCCTCGATCGGAAGATCGAGATCGGGTGACGAAGAGTCGGCAATGACAACATCACCGAGAGACAGGCCGGCCGTCTCTTCCATGTCGGCGAACAGGCCAAGCAGGTCCCGAAGCGTCTTCCCAGCTGAGGACATCGCCTCGGATGGGGACACGGAACCATCGGTTTCGACATCAACGGTGAGCTTGTCGAAGTTGGTCATCTGACCGACCTGGGTGGTATCGACCCTGTAGGCGACCTTGGTCACCGGGGAAAAGATCGAATCGATCGGAATCGTGCCGATGGTGTCGACCTTCTTGTTCCGGTCGGCGCTGCGATAACCAACGCCGCGTTCGGCGGCGAATTCCGCCTCGATCTTGCCGGACTTCGACATCGTTGCAAGATGCAGATCGGGGTTGAGAATCTCAACCCCGGCCGGTGCCTTCAGATCGCCGGCCGTAACATCGCCTGCACCCTTCACGGAGAGATACAGGGTGACGGGCTCATCGGTCTCGATGCTGAGCACAACCTTCTTCAGGTTCAGGATGAAATCGACAACATCCTCCACAACACCTTCGACGGTCGTGAACTCGTGTTGCACCCCTTCGATACGAACGGAACTGATAGCAGCACCCGGGATACGGGACAACAAGGTCCGACGCAGGGTGTTGCCAAGGGTATAACCGAAACCGGGCTCGAGTGGATCGACCACGAACTGTGACCGGTTCTCCGATACCTCGACTTCTTCGATTTGCGGACGCTGCACAATCAGCACGTTGCGCTCCTCAGGTAAGGGGTGGGTATTACTTCGAGTACAGCTCGACGATGAGCTGCTCTTTGATATCAGTATCGATCTGCTCACGAGTTGGCATCGCGTCGATGGCAATCTTGCGATCCATCTTGTCGACGGTCATCCACTCGGGGGCAACACGATCAATGGTGTCAACTGAATGTTGAATCGGGAGGGCGTTGCGAGAACGCTCCTTCGTGGTCACAACGTCGCCGGCGGAAACCTGGAACGAGCAGATATCAACCTTTTTGCCGTTGACCTGGAAATGACCATGATTCACTAGCTGGCGGGCTTGGGGGCGGGTTGCCGCAAGACCGGAGCGATACACCACGTTGTCGAGACGGGTTTCGAGAATCACCATGAGGTTCTCACCGGCGATGCCGCCCTGGCGCGACGCTTCCTTGTAATAACGACGGAACTGCTTCTCCAGAACGCCGTAGATGAAACGCAGCTTCTGCTTCTCGCGGAGCTGGATTTGGTACAACGACTCACGGATACGCCCACGACCGTGTTCACCGGGTGGATATGGCCGTCGGTCGAAGTACTTTGCCTTGTTTTCGTCGAGTAGCTGACGCGCACGACGCGAAACCTTGGTTCGGGGTCCGGTGTATCGAGCCATGGTTAACGACCCTTCCGCTTCTTCGGGCGACATCCATTATGTGGTGTCGGTGTGACGTCACGGATCCCCGTGATCTCAACCCCGCAGTTCTGCAGTGTCCGAATGGCGGTGTCACGTCCCGAACCCGAACCACGCACAATCAGGTCGAGTTTGCGCATACCCATCTCGGTGGCGCGCCGACCAGCCTGGTCGGCGGCGAGCTGAGCGGCGTACGGGGTCGACTTGCGAGAACCCGTGAAACCGACAGAACCACCCGATGTCCACCCAACAGCCTGGCCGGAAAGATCGGTGAGGGTGATGATGGTGTTGTTAAAAGTTGCCCTGATATGCGCCTGCCCGTGCGGGATGTTCCGCTTGGTGCGACGCTTGCGTGGTGCTTGAGCCATGGCTACTTCGTGACCTTCTTCTTACCGGCGATTGCAACGGCCTTACCCTTACGGGTGCGTGCATTGGTGTGGGTACGTTGGCCACGCACCGGAAGCCCGCGACGATGACGCAGACCCTGGTAACAGCCAATTTCGATCTTGCGTTTGATATTTTGCGCGACCTCGCGGCGGAGATCGCCTTCAACGGTGTATTGGTCACCGATGAACTGTCGCAATGCAACAGCCTCCGAATCGGTGAGATCGCGGACCTTGGTATCGGGGTCGAGATCGAGGGCCTCAAGGATCTGCAGCGACCGTGAGGGGCCGATGCCATAGATGTAGGTCAACCCAATCTGAATTCTTTTATCTCTAGGGAGATCGGTCCCTGCAATTCGTGCCATATGTTCTGCTACCCCTGGCGCTGTTTATGTCGTGGATTGGAACAAATCACGCGGACGCGTCCGCGCCGCCGGATAATCCGGCAGTTTTCGCACATCTTCTTTGCTGAAGCTGAAACTTTCATCGGTATCGGTAGGTAATCCTGCCTCGTTCGAGATCGTACGGCGACATGGCAAGCCGAACCCTGTCCCCAGGAAGAATCCGGATATAGTGCATCCGCATCTTTCCCGAGATATGACAGAGCACTTCATGCTCGTTATCAAGCTTCACCCGAAACATTGCGTTCGGGAGCGGCTCGACAACGGTGCCCTCAACCTCAATTACATCATCTTTTTTTACCACAAGGAAATCTCCAGCCCGGGAATGGGCCGAAGCGATACTATAGGGATAGCCTTGCGGGACCACAAATTCGCCAGCACAAAACACGACCCACACGGTGAACCCGAACGGTTCCGGCGCACCGGGGCGTCAGCACTATGCCTCGAAGGCTACACGAGAGTGTATCACGGGTCCAATAATCCACACGGCAGGTGACTCGACCTGTACCTCTCCCGCGGCCACCTCTGCGAGCGTTGCGGCGACCACGAATTCGGTCTCGGAGGTGGCATTTTCGACGAATACCACGGGTTCCGACGCCGGTCGACCACAGTCGATGAGCCTCCGTGCAATCCTCTGCCGGTTGGCAACACCCATCAGCACGACGAGTGTGTCGGCAGCGGCGTAACGATCCCAGGCAATCCCGACGTCGGTGATCGTGTGACCGGTAACGACAGTGAATGACCGCGCAATGCCACGCAGGGTCAGCCCGACCCCTGCGATCGGTCCCGCGGCGAGCGCCGACGACACACCGGGGACGGTAACGACATCGATCCCGGCAGCGACGAACGTCTGCCACTCCTCAATCCCCCTGCCGAACACGAAAGGGTCTCCACCCTTGAGCCGGACAACGTGGAATCCACGCCGAGCCCGGTCGATTGCGATCGACATGATCGATGTTTGGATCTCCTCTTCGAGTCCGAACCGCTTGCCGACATCAATGATCTCGGCTCGTGGTCGAGCCCAACCGAGGGCCCGTTTGTCGATAAGCCGGTCGTGCAGGATGACGTCCGCCGTCTCAATCGCCCGCCGTCCCTTCACCGTAATGAGATCAGGATCTCCGGGGCCGGCCCCAACGAGTGTCACAACCCCGGTCATTCGGCCGTCACCCGAACGTGCAGGCCACATTCGACCTTGCGCCCTTTCCAGCGACCGTCGCGGGAGTCATCCGCACCGAACGTCGGCACGGTGCAGGGTGCACAACCAATGCTCGAATACCCCTCCCCATAGAGCGGATGCTCGGGGATGCCGTGTTCGTGCGTGTAGGTCATGATGTCCTGAAACGTCCAGTCAACGAGTGGATTCACCTTGTACAGCGTATGGGTTTCACTCTGCTCGTACCGTTCCACCTTCGCCGTGTCCCGACGGGACAACGATTGCTCGCGGCGCAGTGCCGTGAACCACACCGAGTAGTCAACAAGCGCCTCTCGTAACACGTCCACCTTGCGCGATCCGCAACACGCATCGGGATCTGTCTCATACACCTTTGCGGGAACCATCTCCAGCGTCAGGTGAGACAGCCGCGGCTCCAGGTTCACGAGGTTGAGATCCCACTTTGCGGCGAGCTCGTCACGAAAGTCGAGCGTCTCCTGAAAATGGTATCCCGTGTCGAGGAACAACACAGCGACATCCGGGGCGATCTGGAGGATCTTGTGCAATAACACGAGCCCGCCTCGCTGAGTCGATATCGAAATGGCCGCCACCCCGTTGCGGTCCAGCCCCCACGATATAAGGTTCTCCGTTGACCATCGGGCAGCGGCTCTCGCAAGCATCGTCATACTGATGCCTCCTTCTTCGGTACCCGCCCAATGGCGTGGCTGATAGTCGTTGTCGCCCCTGCGGGGTCACCCGTCTGAAACCTGGTTTGCGCGTCGGAGTCGACGATGCGGTACCAGGCGTCCCGCCTCTCCTCGTAGGTCCCGAAGGACGCCTTCACCAACGGTCGGAACCGTGCCAGGAATGTCAGCCAGGGACCCTGTCCGTGGCCGACGGTGGCCGCGATCCGGTCCCGTAGCCGTGTCGCCACAGCCGGAGCCGCACCGCCCGTCGACACGGCTACCACGAGGTCACCATCCCGGTGCACCGCAGGCAGCATGAAGGAACAGTGATCGGGATCATCGGCGCCGTTGGCAAGTATTGTGCGTTTGTTTGCCGCCTCCCACACGGCACGCGAAACAAGGGGATCATCGACTGCTGAGATCACGAGTACGGCACCGTCGAGATCCTCCGGTGCGAATAGTTTCCGGTGCCACGACACGGCACCCACGCGGTCGAGGGCGCGCACAGCAGGCGTGGCCTCAGGTGCGACGACATCGATGACCGCCCCACCTGTGACGAGGGCTGTCAATTTCTGGGTACCGACCGAGCCCGCGCCGACCACGACGACGCGGCGTCCTGTCAGGTCGATCATCACCGGATACAACCGGGGTTTGCCGGGTTGTCCTATGCGCATTCGGACTCTCCCAACCGCACCGCGAACGGCACGAACTCATCGAAGTCGGTGTAAAACTCCGGATCCTCGTCTGGTGGTCCGAACACCGTGAGGTCGCGAACTGAGTCCCGCAGGGCAGCGGTACCACCGCTCCGATCGAGCCACGTCCGATATGTCTCACCGGCGCGTCGTCCGGCTGCAAAGGCTCCAACAAGACGCACGACAGCCGCCGGTACGTTCTTCGCCGGGAGACGACAGGCTCGCTGGGCGAACTCGATCCGCTCATCCCCCACGTAACCGCCGACGAACATCTGATAGCCGGGAACTGACTCGCCATGGTCACGTTGTTCGACGCCATGAAAACCGATGTCTGCAACGTGATGGTGGCCACAGGAGTTCGCACACCCGGAGATGTTGATCCGGATGCCGCCGACCTCGGCCAGGGCTGCATCCTCGAGTGCCGCATCGATCGCCTTGGCCAGACCGCGCGACTGCGTGATGGCGAGGTTGCACGTATCGGCACCGGGGCAGGCCACCACATCGCGCACCAGTTCTGCACCGGGGATCGCCATACCGATCTGGACGAGCGTCGCATACACCGATGCCAGCCGATCGGGATCAAGCCCACGAAACACGATGTTCTGCCGGTTCGTGATCCGGACGTCGGCGCCAACATCGCGCTGCAATGCAGCGAGACCTCGGAACTGTTCGCCGGTGATGTCACCGAGAGTCGCATGAGCGTAGATGGATACCGTCCCATCACGCACGCCACGGACGACGTTCGTCGACGACCAACGAGCCAGCGGCGACAGGCCACTGATTTGTACCGGTGTTCCGTGGCCGATCGGGGTGATGTCACCGACCGCGAGCCGGCCCGCAGGCTCGTCACCGAACTCGCGGACCTGACTCGGGATGCCACCCGGATACGAAGATGAAGCGGGGAGTAGCCGTCGAACATTCATCACCCGGCGTTGTACCTCTGCAAACCCGATTGCGCCGACGAGCCATTTCATCCGGGCGCGGAGTTTGTTGTCCCGATTCCCGGCTTGATCGAACACGCGCAGGATCGCCTCAAGCGTCGGTAGGAGATCCTCCCGGGCTGTGAACGGTTCCAGCGCCAACGCGGGGTGCGGGTTGGCACCCAGGCCGCCGGCGACATACACGCGGAAACCAACCTCGGTTGCACCGGACTCGGTTGTGGTGGTGACCGCAATGACGCCGACGTCGTTGAACATTGCTTGCCCACAGTCGGTTGCACACCCCGAGAAGTTCACCTTGAACTTGCGCGGGAGCCGCTGCGCGATCGGATTGCGGAGGAATAACCGGTACGCGGCCTCAGCCCATTGGGTGATATCAAGGATCTCGACGGGACACGCCCCCGCAAGGTGACAGCCCTGAACGTTGCGCACGACGTCGCCGCACGCCTCCCTGGTCGTCAGTCCCACCGATGCCAGTCGGCGCAGCACCTCCGGTACGGCATCGAGTTGGACAAAGTGGAACTGAATATTCTGTCGGGTCGTGATGTGGCCAAAACCACGAGAGTGTGACTCGACAAGGTCACCGAGCATCTCCAGCTGCTCGGGAGTCAACGAGCCATACGGCACCTTGACCCGGATCATCTGGTTGTCGTTCCCCTGCCGCTGGCCATAGAC
>JAADIG010000045.1 GCA_013151445.1 Actinomycetota bacterium | reverse complement strand
GCCGAGGGTGCGTATGCCCTGGTTGTCATGACAGAACACGAACCACGCAAGATTGTGGCGGTTCGTCGAGTTTCTCCGATGGTGGTTGGCCTCGGCGACGGCGAGACGTTCATCGCCTCCGACATTCCCGCCGTGCTGGGTCGCACGAAAAGATTCCTCATCGTCGAGGACGGTGAAATGGTCATCATCGACGATACCGGTGCTCGCATCACGACCCTCGAGGGCGATCCCGTCGAACGGGACGTGTTTGTCGTCGATTGGGATGCCGGCCAGGCCGAAAAGGGTGGTTACGAGCACTTCATGCTGAAGGAGATCAACGAGCAGCCAGCCGTTATCACCGAGACTCTCGCCGGCCGTCTCAATCAGGACGGATCGGTGTGGTTAGCCGACGTCACCTTCGACAACGACTACGCCCGTTCGCTGAAGTCGGTGTGGTTCACGGCGTGCGGAACGGCGTACCACGCCGGGCTCGTCGGTGCGGCCCTGTTTCGCAAGCTGCTTCGTATCCCGGCGTACGTCGAATATGCGCACGAAATGCGTTACAACGAACCGCTCGTGGGAAGTGATTCGTTGACTATTGCGGTATCGCAGTCCGGTGAGACAGCGGATACGCTGGCGGCGGCCCGATTGGCACAGAGCCAGGGGTCGCGGTTGCTTGCGTTGACGAACGTGGTCGGATCGACGCTTGCCCGCGAGGCCGACGACATTCTCTACACGCGTGCCGGGCCGGAGATCTCGGTGGCATCCACCAAGGCGTACATCGCGATGCTGGTAGCCGAGTATCTGGTAGCACTGCGGATCGGGCGTGTGCGCGGAGATGTCGACAAGGACCTAGCCGCAGATATCGCCCGAGGTCTCAACCAGCTTCCCGGGCTCGTCGAGGAGGCGCTCGCCCGTGAGGATGCTGCGATCGCTGCTGCGGAGCAGATCGTTGGCGCTTCGGACGTTTACTACCTGGGTCGTGGTCTCGATTACGCGGTCGCCATGGAGGGGTCGTTGAAACTAAAAGAGGTGTCGTACCTCCACTCGGAGGCAATGCCCGCGGGTGAACTGAAACACGGAACGTTGGCGTTGATCACCGAGGGAGTTCCCGTCATTGCGGTCGCGACCCAACGCCCGCTGTTCGACAAAACAATGTCCGCCGTGTCGGAGGTGAAGGCGCGGGGGGCACATGTCATCGCGGTTGCATACGACGATGATGCCGCGATCGAACGCGAGGCGGACACGGTGTTGCGCATCCCAACAGCGCCGGATCTGATCGGCCCGATTGTTGCGGCGATTCCACTCCAGTTGGTGGCCTATCACGTCGCCCGGCTGCGTGGCAACGACATCGACCAGCCTCGCAATCTCGCCAAGAGCGTCACCGTCGAGTAGCTCTCGGACCCTGGTGCAGATGTTGGGACGATCTGTTTCGGATTCCATGCAAGAGCAGCGTGGCACAGTAGGCTCGGTTTCCACTCACGGAGGTACGGCATGCGCATCATTGGACTCGGCATCGATCTTGCTGAGATTGTCCGCGTGCGCCGACTCTACGAAAGATATGGTGAGCATTTCAAGGCGCGCTGTTTCAGCGATCACGAGTGGGAGTACGCCCACCGCTACAAGGACCCCTCGGGACGCCTGGCGGCCAGGTTTGCGGGCAAGGAAGCGGTCATGAAGAGCCTCTCCTGGGGGTGGCGCAAGATTCCCTGGCACGATATCGAGATCACCGGCGGCGGTGCGCCGCGGGTACGGCTTTTCGGCGTCGCCCGGGCCCGCGCCGACGAACTCGGTGTCTCTCACGTGTTGCTGACAATCACCCACACCGATACGGACGCCATGGTGTTCGCCATGTCAGTAGGCGAAGACGGTTAGGTGGCGCAACGTCGCACCCCCGACCCCATGCACCTTTGATCCCGCCGGGTCGCGGTCGGATCGTTTACTCCCGATCCGGCAGCCCGTGAAATCAGCCGACGCATGTCTGTTGAGGTTGAGATGCCGCATCAGTCATAGGGATCTGCCGCGACGGGACCGGGGTGGTGCTGTCGAATGGCGGACCACCAGAGTCACATCGAGGACGTGGCGAGAGGAACCGCGGCGCTGTCCCCGTTTGATGTCGTTGAGCAACTGTGTTGCGGCGGTTTTGCCGACTTCGTACGCCGGTTGGTGAACCGTCGTGAGCGGAGGGTCGATAACCGCTGCCGCAGCGATATCGTCGAACCCGACGACCGATACTTCCTCGGGCACGCTATAACCGAGGTCGCGTAGGCCAGCCAAGGCCCCCATTGCCATGAGGTCATTGAGCGCACAGACTGCGGTGTACGGTTGGTTACCGTCCGGCGGGTGACTCTCGATAGCGGCCGACCCTCCCCCCTCCAGATAGTCGGCTTCGACCACGATTGCGGTCCCGGTAAACGTATCTTTGAACCCGTCGAGTCGCTCGCGACAGCTCGCCAGTGACGGCGGTCCCGAGATGACGAGGGCGGCGGTGTGACCGAGGGCGGCGAGGTGGCTACCGAGGAGACTGCCACCCTTGCGGTGATCCGCAACTACGACGCTGGTCACCAACGACTCGATCTCCTCGTCAGCGAGGGCGATCGGGATACGTCGGCTGAGTTCCTGCAGGATACGCCGGGACGGGGGAGCGCCCGCGACGTAGACCAGGGCATCCACGCCGCGTTGGGCCATCGTGTTGAGGTGCCGCAACTCTCTGGCCGTATCAAATCGGCTGTTCCCGACAATGGTTGAAAAACCGGCCTCGCTGGCGGCATCTTCGACCCCCGTAATGAGCTGTGCGAAGAAGTAGTTGGTGATATCAGGGACCAGCACCCCGACAGTCCGCATGGAGCCGGAACGTAGGCTCTGGGCTGCGTGGCTGGGTACGTAACCCAGTGTTGCGATCGCTGCGCGGACACGGCGGTCGGTTTGCTCGGACACCGGGCGGTTGCCACTCAGCACATGCGACACGGTCGTCGGGCTGACCCCGGCCGCGGTCGCTACATCGATAATGGATACCCTACGCTGCGATTGTGTCACTGCGTACCCCTCCCTGAAACATTACGGGTCGTACCGTTGGATTTGGTCGCCGTGGCTAATGTCGATCAACCGATCGAGTCGCCCGGACAACTCCGCCCGTATTGCGGCGACGTCAACGGTGAGAAGCTTGCGGTCCCTCAGCACGACTGCGCCGTCACTGACGACGGTAACGACGTCGCCGGCCCTTGCGCTATACACCAAAGCCGCCGCGACGTCGTGTATCGGCTGGCAGTGTGCACCGGACATGTCGAGCAGTGCGATATCGGCGCGGCGGCCGACTTCGAGAGCTCCAATGTCGTTCGGCAAACCAAACGTTGCTGCACTCTGTGTCGTGGCCAGATTGATGGCATGACCCGTTGTCATCCAGGTGGCGTCCTCCTCGACGTACTTCTGTGTCATCGCGGTGAGCCGCATGCTTTCCAGAATGTCGAGGGTGTTGTTGCCTGCGACACCGTCGGTCCCTAACCCGACGGCGACCCCCGCCGCGTCGAGTGCCCGGATCGGTGTCAACGGCGGTAGGGCATGTTTCAGATAGACCTTGGGGCAGTGGGCAACACCGACCGAGGTGCCGTAGCGGGCCAAGACCGGAACGTCGGGGTCGGTGATGCCGCAGCCGTGGGCGATGATCGTGCCAGCATCCAGAATGCCGGTACGCCGCAGTATCTCGATCGGTGTGATACCCCGAGAATCCACGCTCGACTCGGTTTGGGCAAGATTCTCGGCGGCGTGTATATGGACCCGCACACCGATTCTCCTGGCGTGCTCGGCTGCGAGCTCAAGGTCCTCGTCGTTCACTGTGTACGGTGCGTGGGGTGCGAGTGACGTGGTGATTCGACCGTTGGCGCTTCCGTTGAGTCGCTGTGCGAAGTCGGCCGACTGTGCAACGCCCTCGGAACCCATTGAGCTGAAGAATGCCCAACCCAAGTTTGCGCGAATGCCGGATTCCTCGACGGCGCGTGCTGCTGCATCCATATAGAAGTAGTGGTCCGCAAAGGAGGTGACGCCGCTGGCCAGCATTTCGGCACACGCCAACAGCGTTCCGAGGTAGACGTCTTCCTCGGTGAGGTTCACCTCCATTGGCCACACATACTTGTTGAACCAGCTGTGTACCGGGACGTCTTCGGCGACACCGCGAAACAGCGTCATTGCAGCGTGTGTATGACAGTTGATGAGCCCCGGAATGGCGACCAGGCCGGCGGTCTCGACAAGCTCGGCACAAGCAGGAGGGGTGTCGCCGTCGGGCCCGATAGCGACGATCTGGCCATCGGTGATGGCAATAGTCGTGTTCGGTTCGAAACGGGGATCCTTGCCGGCATTGTTGCGCAGTGCGGTACATCCCGTGAGGACCAGATCGTACGTGCTTCCAGGATCGATCATATGGGTTCCTCTGCTGGGTAGGGTTGGCCGATGGCGGCCGGGGGCACCGCCTTTTTGATGAAGCCCGCCAGGGCGATCAGGGTGACGACGTATGGTGCCATCAGTAGGAAGTCGCTCGGCACTGACATGCCTGCATTTTGCAAGGCGATCTGTACGGCATCGGAGAAGCCGAAGAGGAGGGCGGCACCAAATGCCTGCCAGGGGCGCCAGTTACCGAAGATAACCGCCGCGAGGGCGATGAATCCGCGACCTGACGTCATGCCCTCGCTGAAGAAGTTCAGTTGGCCGAGAGACAGGTATGCGCCCGCAAGGCCGGCGAATACTCCCGACAGGCCCACACCGATGTACCGGATGCGGTGAACGTCGACGCCGACGGTATCGATCGCCGCGGGTTTGTCACCCGCAGCTCGTAGCCTCAGTCCGTACGGTGTGCTTTTGATCAAGAACGCAGAAAATGGAACCGCAAGGAACATCACGTAGACAATTGGCTGGTGCTGGAACAGAATCGGCCCCAGGACCGGGATGTCGGCGAGGAACGGAATCGGCATGGGCTTCATGTCCGGGGCGGCAGGCGAGTTCCCGGTGACGTTGAAAATTAACTGCAACAGAAGGCCCGTTATACCAAAGGCGAGCATGTTGATAGCTACACCGCTCACGAGTTGGTTTACCCGCAGTGTGATAGAGAAATAGGCATGGATGAGCGCGATCGCAAGACCGAAGATCACCGCCGCGGCTACGCCGAGCATTGCCGAGGCCCCGGCCGGGAGACCGATCGAGGCACCGATGGTGCTGAAAAGCACGGCCGTGAATGCACCGGTCAACATGATGCCCTCAAGTGCAATGTTGATGACACCCCCGCGTTCGGAGAAGATGCCTCCCATCGCAGCGAGGGTGAGCGGTGTGGCCGACCTGATCATCGCAGCAATCGTGGCTGTCGAGAGGATGGCGCCGAGTAGTTCCATCGTTATACCTCCGCCTCTGCTGCTACGGCTGCTTTGCGTCTGCGAAACAGTGAGAGCAGATGTGGGGTCGACACGAAGAAGATCACCAGTGCCTGGATCATCAGGATGGTGTCGGTTGGGACGTCGGCGATCGTTTGCATCCCTCGAGCCCCCTGGGCGAGAACGCCAAAGAGGAACGCGGCCAGGATCACACCTGGAATGGTGTTACGACCGAGGAGAGCGACAGCGATAGCCGTGAAACCGAAACCGGGGTTCAGGCCCTGCTGATAGCGTTGGAAGAGTCCTGTCATGATGACGGCTCCACCGAGACCCGCAATCGAGCCGCTCAGTACCATTACCAGGACGGTGATCCTTCGGGGCCGGATCCCCGCTTGCCGGGCCGCATCAGGGTTGCGTCCAACGGCGCGCAGTTCATATCCGAGTGGCGTCTTCATGACGAGCCACCACACCGCAACGGCTGTGAACAACGCAACGATGAATCCAGCGGATAATCGGGAGGGTAGAAAGATCCTCGGCAACATGGCGCTTTTCGCGATCCTGGCCGTCTGGGGGATATCGAGTTCGGTGACTTCTTTCATTGGTCCGGTCACCATGTAGTTGATGAAGAAAAAAGCAACGAAGTTCAACATGATGGTGCTGATGACTTCATGCACCCCTCGAAACGCCAACAGGATGCCGGCAATACCGGACCACAGACCGCCCACGATCGCCCCCGCGAGCAACGCAACGGCGACGTGAATGGGGGCTGGAGCGCTGAAGGAGACACCAACGTACGCAGCGGTGAGAGCTCCCATGAGGAGCTGGCCTTCCGCGCCGAGGTTGAACAGTCGTGCCTGGAATCCCATGGTGAGGGTGAGGCCCGTGAAGATCAACGGTGTGGTGTTCTCCAGTGTTTCGCCGAATGAGAACTTGTCTCCTACCGAGGACGTGATCAGCGCGGAATATGCCTCGATTGGGTTTCTCCCAATGATGAGCATGACGACGGCACCTACGGCGAAGGCGAATGCAAGAGCCACGAGAGAACGGCCTATGTGGACAATGCCCGGAGGAAGCCGGCTCTCTGAGACATCGCCATTCAAGTTGTTAATCGACGAGCCGTGAATTTCGCTCATGTGGCTACCTCCCGATGGCCCGCCATCCAGAGGCCAACAGTCTCGAGCGAAGCATCGGCACCGGCGACCTCACCGATAATGCGTCCCCGGAACAAGACGAGTATTCGATCGCTGAGTTGCATGACCTCGTCCAACTCCGTCGAGACCAAAAGCACGGCGGCTCCTTGATCTCGCATGTCGACAATGTTGCGATGGATGAATTCGATTGCGCCAACGTCGACCCCGCGTGTCGGCTGTGCAGCGATAAGAAGTTTGGTGTCGCGACTCATTTCTCGGGCAACGACAACTTTCTGCTGGTTGCCACCAGAAAGGTTGGAAACGAGGACCGTTTCATCGTTGGCACGAACGTCGAACGCTTCCATCAGCTTCCTGGCGTAGGCACTGATAGCTTCAAATTTCCGTTTCAGTCTCGACGAAAACCTTGTCGTACGGTGCTCGCCGAGGACAATGTTGTCCGCAATGGTGAAGGACAAGATGAGTCCCTCACGTTGGCGGTCCTGGGGAATCATGGAGATTCCCGACCTGATCCGCTGCCGGCGATCGGTGGCTGTGATGTCGGTACCACGGAGCGAGATTGTGCCCGATGTTGGGGATCGCAGTCCGCTGAGAGCGTCGAGGAGTTCGTCCTGACCGTTACCCGCAATGCCTGCGACTCCGACGATTTCGCCAGCCTTGACCTCAAACGAAATTCCGTCGAGGAGCGTGAGGTCCCGGTCGGCGGCGTCGATCGTGAGAGAGTCGACGGTGAGCACAGTGTCCGTCGGCTCTGCTGGGCTCTTGTCGATCTGAAGGATGACTTCACGCCCGACCATCATCTCGGCCAGGAGCGGGGGAGTTGCATCGGCTGTGTCCACGGACCCGATCACCTTGCCACGGCGCATCACGGTGATTCGATCACACACGCCGATAAGTTCGTGGAGTTTGTGGGTAATAAAGATGACGGGGACCCCAGCATCCGCGAGGCTTCGCATGATGCTGTACAGACCCTCAACTTCTTGGGGGGTGAGGACGGCTGTCGGCTCATCGAGGACAAGCACTCGTGCTCGTCGGTAGATCGCTTTGAGGATCTCAACCCGTTGTGCCATTCCAACCGGAATGTCCTCGACCTTTGCCTGGAGGTCGACCTCGAGTCCGTGTTTCTGCGACAACTCGGCTACCTGTCGAGCTGCTGTTTCCATGTCCAGTCGTCCACCCGAGCGTTGTGGCTCGGCCCCGAGAACGATGTTTTCCACAACGGTGAGCGGAGGGACGAGCATGAAGTGTTGATGCACCATGCCGATCCCCTGGGCGATGGCGTCGTGGGCGCTGTCGAACTCCACGGCCTTGCCGTCGATTCGTATCTCTCCGGAGGTCGGTTGTAACAAGCCGTAAAGAATGCTCATCAACACCGATTTTCCCGCCCCGTTTTCACCGAGCAGTCCCAGGATCTCTCCCGGATACACCTCTAGGTCCACCTGGTCATTGGCGACGACCAGCGGAAATACCTTCGTGATTCCTCGCATCTCGACAACAGGTGTCACCGGCATAGACACTCTCTTCCCTCATCGCACACGGACCCGGATGGTTACATCCGGGTCCGTGTCCGTCGGATTCTCTTACGGGCTTGGCGGCGTGAAGCTCGCAAGCTCATCGTCATTAGTAGGAACGACGATGTCGCCGGCAATGATTTGTGCCGCAAACGCTTCAGCTTTCGCGATCACGTCAGCCGGTGTATTTGTCGATGACGTCGGAGAGAGCCCAACGCCTCCCTCGGCGAGGCCGAAGACCTGTGGACCACCGGTGAAGTTCCCTTCGACGGCGGCCTTGATCGTGTCGAAGACAGCGATGTCGACTCGCTTCATCATCGACGTCAGTACGTTGTCAGGAGCGAGTGCGAGCTGATCGGCATCGACGCCGATTGCCCAGGCGCCGGGGCCCTGCTCGATGGCGGCCTGGAACAGACCCAGTCCGGTACCACCCGCAGCGTGGAAGATAACGTCCACCCCTGAGGAGTACTGGCTGATGGCGATCTCCTTGCCACGTGCCGGGTCACCAAAGTCACCCGCATAGTTGACGGAGACAACGGCGTCAGGGTTGACACTCATGACACCAGCGCGGAATCCCACCTCAAACTTCTTAATGAGAGGAATCTCCAGACCACCGATAAATCCGATCTGGTTGCTTTTGGTCATCAGTCCAGCAACAACACCAACAAGGAACGAGCCCTGCTCCTCACGGAAAAGCAACGATGCAACGTTCGGGGCATCGGACTTCGCATCAACAATCCCGTAGAACATGTCCGGGTTGTTCTCGGCAGCGACTGTGACCGCGTCGACCATCTGGAAACCGATCGCAAAGGCAATGTCGTTGCCCTGTCGGGGTGCCTGATCAAGGTTTGGTTCAAAGTCCGAGTTCTGCGCGGACTCGATGACGACTGCCTTAATACCGAGTTCATCAGCTGCGCGCTGAAGTCCCGCATTGGCAGAGTCGTTGAAAGACTTGTCGCCCAGACCGGCGGTACCGGTGATGATGGCAGCCTGGAAATCGCTGCCACCGGCGTCACCGGTGGTAGTGGTGGTCCCGGCGTCATCGGTCGTGGAGCTACAGGCAGCAGCCACCATCCCCAACACCAACACCAATATGCTCAGACGAGCCGTTACTCTTTTCCGCTTCATGCATCACTCCAAAGGTTATAGATCGAATGGTTGACAAGTCTCTGGCGGTATGGCCAGCAACCGTTTGAGCCACTGTAGACGGTGGCACAACACGGATACAAAACGATTTGCATATCGAGGTGCAGACCGCGAAAATCCACCAAACGAAGGGTCGTGCATGACAAACACGGATTTGTGTCGTAGAGACCTGGTGCAGTTCACCCGTTCTCAACCCAAGGGCGCTTACCGATGGCAACTCGTCACATAGAGGCAGAACCCGGGGATATCGCCGCCTCCATTCTCTTGCCCGGCGACCCACTTCGAGCCCGCCACATCGCTGAGCAATTCCTTGACGATGCCGTACAGGTCACCGGAGTTCGCAACATGCTGGGGTTTACGGGGACCTACCGAGGCGAGCGTGTCTCGGTCATGGGGACTGGAATGGGTATACCTTCGGCCGCGATCTACATCAACGAACTTATCGAGCACTACGGTGTCGAACGACTGGTGAGGGTTGGAACTTCGGGAGCGATTGATCCCGACATCGGATTGAAAGACATCGTGCTCGCCATCGGGGCGTGTACCGATTCGGGAACCAATCGCACGATGTACGGCGGGTATGACTTTGCGGCAACAGCCGACTTCGATCTCCTCAACGCGACCGTTGACGCAGCCGCCGCCGCGAACATCCAGGTGCGGGTCGGGAACGTTCATTCGGGGGAGTTGTTGTATCGCCCCGATCGCTCGTTGTACGCAGTGATGCGCGAGATGGGGGTGCTCGCCGCTGACATGGAGGCCGCCGGTCTCTATGCACTCGCTGCGCGGTTCGGTGTGCAGGCGCTCACGGTCTTGATGGTCAGTGACCACATCGAATCCGGGGATGCGTTGTCCGCCGAGGAACGCGAGCAATCGTTCGGTGACATGGTGTCCCTCGCCCTCGAGGGCCTGCGCCGCGAAAAAGATCAAAAACATCATCTATCGAGGAGACGTGTCAGATGAATCAGCCCGCGACATCGGGGTCCGGTAGCAGCGAGAGCCTGCCCGGCGGTTCGTCATATATTGTGGTGCCCCAAGTCCTGCTCACCGAGTCAGGTCCCCAGTATGGATGGGCAGCGGCGGTCGTCGACGGAACATTTGGTGCCGTCGGGCCGGTCGAAGAGGTAGTGACGCAACATCCGGCGCTGGCGCGCCATGAACTCGCGGGCTCGGCCCTTATCCCCGGTTTCATTGACTCTCACCAGCATCTCACCCAGGCCTTCGCCAAGTCGATCATCGGTGGTCAGCCCGCCCAGATCTGGAAGCGCATCTGGCTTCCCATGTACGATGCGATGACTCCCGATGACGCCTACATCGCGGCAAAGTGGACCTGCATTGAGGCTCTTCGTGGAGGGTTCACCACCGTCGTTACCGCTGGCGAGATTGATCCGGCGCGGATTGAGGCTGTTCATCAGGCGGTCCTCGACGTAGGCATCCGTTGTGTCCTGGGTCACGAGTTCAGCGACCAGGCTGACTTCGATGGTCCATCGCAGAAGGAGCGAATGTCCAAGGATGAATGCATTGCTCTGGCGCGAGTTAAGGGCGTTGCGAGCACCGGGAGTTCGAGGATCACGACCTCACTGACCTGTGGGTCCGGCCAATCCGCCTCAAAGGAACTCATCGGTGAGCTCGCCTCAGTTGCCGGTGAACTCGGTCTACTTTTTCAGATTCATGCCAGTGAACACACACCAGAGGTGGAGCGAGCTCTCGATCGGTACGGACGCCGACCGATCGAGCTGCTGTACGACATCGGCGCGCTCGGGACGCACACCCTGGTCGCTCATGCCACGTTGGCAACATCTGACGAGATCGGCATGCTTGCCGATACCGGGACCAGAGTCAGCTACAACCCGGTTGCGAGTGCATGGAAGGGCAACGGCGTCGCCCAGGCGTTGGAGTTTGCGAGCCGTGGTGTCGAGTTCGGGTTGGGTACAGACGCAACTCGAATGGATGGCTTCCGGCTGATCGATGCAGCCGAGACGGCGCAGCGGCTCACGACGGGGCTTCGCATTGATGACTGGGTCGTAGGCCACGGACAACTGTGGGTCAATGCCGCGACTGTGAAAGGATCGATCGCAGGCGGTTTAGGGTCCGCCACGGGTGCCATCGAGTCCGGTCGACACGCCGACTATCTGATCCTCGATACGACTGGTCCCGAGTGTCGACCGAGCTGGGACTTCACCTGGGATCTGGTGCGGTCCTACGATCGCAGTCACCTGCAGGCCGTCTACATTGATGGGGATCAGATACTGGTTGATGGTCGACCAATCGGGTGGGACCTTGATGTGTTCCTCGACGAGTCCGAGCCTGCCGCCAAGGACGTAATACGTCGAGCGAACCTGGCCCTGGTCAATCCGGCGTGGACCGACAGACCGTGAGACGGGGTCGGGCGTAGATGCTGGCCCGAAACTTGCCGGGTCGCACGACCGAGTCCGATAATTAGGCCGCAATCATGGGGAGCGCGGCGAGCTTCACCTCAACACCTGATCCGGAGCCAGTCGGGAGGACGAGACGGAAGGTCGACCCCCTGCCGCTCCCCTCGGACTCCGCTTCGATCGTACCGCCCATGGCCTGGGCCATCCCAAGGGCGACCGTGAGACCGAGGCCGGTGCTGTCGGTGCGTAACCTGCCCGCTTCGGTCTGCTCAAATGGCAGGAACACCTTTTCCATATCGTCCTTGGAAATACCGAGACCGCTGTCAACGACCTCGAACACAACGCTGTCACCGCGGACATAAGTATTCACGTCGATGACCCCTGCGGGTGTGTACTTGATGGCGTTCGATAGAAGGTTCGTCAGGATCTGGCGGAGACGCTGTGGGTCCGCACGACATGTGACATGGGTATCGAAGTTCTCCCGCACTCGGAGGTGCCTGCCCTCGATCAGAGGCGACAGATGACTGAGAACCTCTGCGGCGATCACGTCTCCGACGACGTCATCGACCTGGAGTTCAATGGAGCCGTTTTCCAGCTTGGCAGCATCGAGAAGGTCGCCCACGATGGTGAGGAGCTGGTTGGCGCTGGTCCCTATCTCACGCATATAGGTGATGAGCTCGGCACGGGGAATGAGTTCGCTGTCCTCCACGATTGCAGAGAATCCAATGATCGCCGAGAGCGGTGTCCTCATGTCGTGCGAAAGCGAGGCAAAGTACTTCGCTTGAATCCCCGCGGCTCGGGCGGTATCGACGTTTTGATTGTGAATCGTGCTCGAGAACTCGGTGGCGACCCGTTCGGCAAGACTGATGGCGTCGTTCTGCACCTGCCTCGCGTTGCCTTGGGAAAGGCCAACGAGACCGCCACCGATACCAAGGATGATGGGTGCCAGCGTGATCACCCACAACACGGGTTCATGGTTGATGACCTCCGCCAAGGTAACCCCCGGGGAATGTGTGAACGCGATGATCCATCCTGCGCCGAAGAGCAGGAGACCCAGCGACATTCCACTCATCGCCCATGTAAGGACGGGCACACGAATCTCTTTCATGCGGGTGCTGTCGGCCACACTTTGCTTTAGTTCAGCATTCCTCGGCGCTGGTTTTCTCATACAATGGGGTCGTGAAACCGGTAATTACCCCCGCCGAGTCGGCCCGTCTCGATCGTGCCTCAACAGTGCCTGCTGCAGCTCTGATGGAGGCCGCCGGGTTTGCGGTCGCGATTGCGGCCCGGCTCGGGTATGGCGATTCGGTTGCTGTTCTTACCGGAAAGGGGAACAACGGTGGCGATGGCTGGGTGGCGGCTTTCCACCTCGCCCGCCGCGGGGCCAAGGTCATTGTTCACGAGTTCGCAAGGCCGAGTCCGGGCTCTCTCGCCGATTCGATGAGAAGCCGAGCCCTGGATGCGGGGATCCGTGTGCTGGCCATCAACGCCCTGTGGGAACCATCACTGATCATCGACGCAGTTTTTGGTGTTGGGTTCACCGGGCAACTCCCGGCCGCGATAGTCCCCTGGACCGAGAGTGGTGTGCCGGTTCTTGCCGTCGATCTTCCCTCTGGTGTGGAGGGAGGAACCGGTGGTGTGGACGGTGCGGCATTTGCGGCACAAAGGACTGTGACGTTCCACGCTCTCAAGCCTGCCCACCTCGTCGGTCCCGGTGCGGACTACTGCGGGCTCGTAACGGTGGTCGACATCGGGCTCACCGGCGAGCGCCCGCTCTGGTTGTTTGCCGAGATGTCGGATGCGCCGATCCGGGGCCGTGACAGACACGCCCACAAATGGTCCGTCGGCTCCGTCGCCGTCGTTGGCGGTTCCGCCGGCATGTCCGGTGCCCCGGTGCTCGCTGCGAGGGCTGCCATGGCGGCCGGGGCCGGAGCGGTAACCGTGGTCGGCCCCGGTGCGGCGACCGGTGCGATCCCCCCGGAGCTGTTATCGCAAACTGTCGGTGGGGGCGATCATTTTGCCGGAGGGGACGAAGACGCGGTTCTGGAACTTGCTACCCGGTTCGACGTACTTGTGCTCGGTCCGGGTGCTGGTTCGTCATCTGATGCGACCCTGGCGGACATTGCGGCGCGGTGGCCCGGCCCCATCGTCGTCGATGCCGATGGGTTGCGTGCGGTCGCCAACGACAGCCGGATCGCCGAACGAAGAGCACCCACGGTTCTGACACCCCACGCAGGGGAGTTGGAAACCCTCCGTTCCCATCCCGGGGAATCCGCACCCGACATTGCTCGTCGCTACCGCGCTGTTCTCGTCGAAAAGGGCAACCCGTCGTTCGTCCATTGGGAGGAGACATGGGTCGTCACTACCGGCGGCCCGGAGCTTGCAACGATCGGGACGGGTGACGTGCTTGCCGGCATCATTGGGGCCTTTCTCGCTGTCGGCCAATCGCCCGCAGTTGCGGCCAGATCCGCCGTCTATTGGCATGGGGTGGCTGGTGCGAAGCTTCGGTCCGTACGCACCCTGACAGCCAGCCTGCTTGTCGACGCGGTAGCGCGGACCCTGGCAGCGGTTCCGACAGGGGCGACCGAGTAGCGTTGCGTATCGACGAACAAAGGAGAAACTGGTGCGCCCTAGCTGGATAGAGATCGACGTGGATGCGATCGAGCACAACGTTCGCCAGATCTGCCAGCTTGTTGCTCCGGCAGCGGTGTGTGCCGTTGTGAAGGCCGACGGGTATGGCCACGGCGACATTCCGGTAGCGGAGGCGGCGTTGCGCGGTGGAGCATCGCATCTCGCGGTCGCTCTGGTAAACGAGGGTGCCAGGCTGAGGGAGGCTGGCGTGGAGGCCCCGATCCTCGTGCTCTCCGAACCCGACGTTGATGCAGCATCGGACGTCGTGAAGTGGCGCCTCACGCCGACCGTGTATCGCCCGGCATTCACACAGGCCGTTGCTAGGGCTAGCGCTGAGGCTGGTCCGGACCCAGTTGCGGTCCACGTAAAAGTTGACACTGGGATGCTGCGGGTCGGTGCCACCCCCGACGATGCGTTCGAGCTTGTTGAGCGTATCGTGGGAGATAGGCGTCTAACACTCGGAGGAGTGTTTACCCATTTCGCGGTCGCAGAAGAAGATGCCGACTTCACGTCACTGCAGCTTGACCGGTTCGCCGAGTTTCTGGATCGTATCAACGACTTGGGAGCACACCCGCCGCTGATTCACGCTGCCAACACCGCCGGCGCGCTCGGTGTGCCCGAGTCGCGGTTCAACCTCGTGCGAGTCGGTTTGGGATGTTATGGCCTCTACCCGCATCCCGATCAGGAGAAGATCGCTGATCTGAGACCGGCGATGCGGGTCGTTTCCCATGTGTCGATGGTCAAGACGGTCGAGGGTGGTGAACGACCGAGTTACGGGCGTCGTCGGCCACTGCCGGCAACGGGGCGTGTTGCGACGGTTCCAGTCGGGTATGCCGACGGGGTACCCCGTCGACTCTCGAGTCTCGGGGCTGAGGTTCTGATCAAGCGGTTTCCGTTTGCCGGCACAGTCACGATGGACCAGATCGTGGTGGACTGCGGTACTGCCGACATATCCGTCGGTGATGAGGTCGTGTTGCTCGGTTCGCAGGGGGAGGATCGGATCCCGGCTGAAGAATGGGCTGACATGCTCGGCACCATCAACTATGAGATCGTTTGTCACTTCGGTCCACGGCTTCCCCGGCGCCATCTTCGCTGACGGATGGTGTCGCGTCCGGGTCCGCAGGGCATGGGTTCATGCGGGTGTCCAAAGATCCCTTGAGAAAGTGTGCAACGCTAGGGGTAGCTGCGACGTGGGTTAGGTGTGGTCGACAAGGATGAGATGATCTACAACACCCTCAGCGGAGAACTAGTCAGGTACGCAAGTGCCCTCGTGGGACCCGACGATGGTCCGGATCTGTTGTCCGCGGTGATTACGCGCCTGCTTGCGAAACAGCGCCTCTCCGACCTCAAGGATCCGCGCTTGTATCTCTTCAAGGCGATTGGCAACGAAGCCAGGTCCCACAAGCGCCGATACGCGACCCGTCAGGTCGTGAGTCTTCGCCGCCCAGAGGCAGGGGCACCGCCCGGCCCCGACTTGGTCATCGATGTGGTGATGGATCTCCCGATTCGGCAACGGTCCGCAACGTACCTTGTGTACTGGCTCGGGTACACGCCGACCGAAGCCGCCGAGGTGATGGACTGTAGGCCTGCGACCGTGCGTCGTTATCTCTACCTTGCGCGGGCGAAATTAAGGCGGTCGCTCGATGTCTCGTAGAAGTCGCAACGGACCTCGCGACCTCTTCCGTACC
>JAADIG010000043.1 GCA_013151445.1 Actinomycetota bacterium | reverse complement strand
ACCACCTCCGAGGATGAGCAACATAAGCGCACTACCGAAGGCGATCCGGAACAGAGGGAGTGGTCGAAGGCTGTCCTTCACTCTGGACGCGCACGGTTCCCCGGATATCAAACAACGCCGTCCATGAGTTCGAGGGTTTTGTCGATGTGGGCGGTGTCCTGGTAGACGCTGAATCCGAAACGGAGCCGGTCGTCACGGGCATCGGTGATGAGACCCCGGTCACGATACGTCGAGCAGAGGCGCTGGGCATCGGGGTGGACAAATGTGATGAAACGACCCCTTGGACCGGGCCACATCGGGGTTACCTGGGAAAGGTGCAGGGATGTCTCGACAGAGTCGAGTCCGGCGACGAAGTGGTGCTGGAGACGTTCGGCGTGCACCTGCATCGCGACAACATCCACTCCTTCTTCCGCCAGCATACGCATCACGGCGTTGAGCCGGTACAGCCCCGATGGGTCGAAGGTCGAACCCGCCATCCTCGATCCGTCGGCGGCATACGGCACACCAACCTGCGCGTCCCCGAGTGAGCCGAATCCGGCGTACCAGCCGGTCATGACCGGCCTATTGATGAACCCGGGCGGGCTGTGGAGAAAACATACACCCTCGCCCGCCATTGCATACTTGTAACCACCAGCAAGGTAGAAGGCCCGCTCTGCGACGGGGCCCAGATCGGTCGGGAGTGCCATGAACCCGTGGTATCCATCGATCACGACGATCGTCTCCGGGGTTGGTGCCGCGTCAACAAGGCCAGAGAGGTCACTGTTGATGTAGCCGGAATTGAAGAAGACATGGCTCACGAACATGAGGTCTGGTTGGACCGCCCGGGCGGCCTCGGACCATCGCTCGGTGAAGTTTCCGAATGGTTCCGCCGGCACGGTGTGGACGGTGGCGATCCCGGCCTCCTGCCAGCGTGTTGCCTGGCGGTTCATCGAATGGAACTCGGCGTCCGTGGTGAGGAGCGTGAAACCGTGGGGGAGCGCCGACGCGATTCGGACGATGAACTCATGCGTGTTCGGCGCAAACGCGATCGTGCCGGGATCCGGCAACCCGAGATGACCCGCAATGTGACGCTGCGCCTCGGGGAGAACAGTCCCGAGCACATGGACCCACTTGTCATCGGCGAGTGCTGCCGAGTCTCGCCAGTACTGTTCATGGGCGTCGGCCGTGACATCGGGCCAGAGGTGGTGTGAGTGTGCCGCCATGTGATGGCCGTCGCCGGCAAGGGCACGGGTAAAGCGGTGCGCGAGCATCAGGCCCCCGGTTCCGCTGGGGAAGTGTGGCGGGCTGCCGCTGCGAGTGCCGCCTCGACAACAGCGACGGTGAGGGGAGATTCCGGATCGGTGAGGGTCGCGATCTCGCTGAAGTGGTCACCGTCGACGAGTACGCCAGATCTGATCTCCGCGTCGCCTTTCCACGCCTCCACCAGGACCTCCTGCTGGTCGAGGAACCCGCGTGGTTCGTTCTCCCCGACAACGGCGAATACCGATGCGGGGCCGAGCGGTGGTCGCTCCGATGGGCTCCACGCCCGGGCGGTATCTACGGTGAGTACCAACGTCTCGTTGAGTGGGATCCTCACGATCGGCGTGAGATCGTAGAGACCGCTGACGAACACTGCATCACTGGAGACGCCCGCTGCAACGACAGCCGCCGCCAGATGACCACCAGCGGAATGGCCAAACACGGCAGCGGGGACGCCAGCCGCCGCACTCACAATCCGGGTGGCTTCGATGGCATGGGAGATGGCGTCACCAATGGTGTATCGCGGACATAACCCGTAGGGGACAAACCCGACTGCTACTCCCTGTGTGAGCGCGCCAGCGGCGAGGTGCGTGATGTCCGTCGGAGCACCCCGCACCCAGTAACCCCCGTGGATCATCGCAACCGCACCACGTATACGTCCGTTCGGGACGAAGATGTCGATCGGGCGGCCCAAGGACCCAACCGGGCTGAAGGCCGGTGGACTATCCGATCGGAACGCTGTCGCCTTGGCAGCCATGTTCTCGATGAGGGTTGGAATATTGGGATGTGGAATGGAGAGGTCGTACGCCCGGGCGAGGTCGGTGTTGCGGAGTGTCATCCCGGGGCGCCCGCATCAGGGTGATGTGGTCCACCGTTGCGCCGGTACCTGCCGTCGAAGGGCGCTCCATCGATCATTGCTGAAGGGTGCCTCCGTCGATGATGATTGACTGGCCGCTGATCGCCCCGGCGTCCTCGTAACAAAAGAACCGAACGGCGTGGGTTACCTCGTTGGTTTCGATGAGCCGGCCAAGACCGGACGCAGCGTTGAGCGATGCTTCCGCCTCCTGTTGGCTCATCCCCGTTTTCTCCATGATGTTGTCCACGGACTGCTGTGCCATGTCGGTGCGCACATATCCCGGGCATACCGAGTTTGCGGTGATGCCGTACCGGCCCAGTTCGGCAGCCATCGAACGCGTGAACCCGAGCACGCCATGTTTCGACGTCACATAACCCGAGATATACGGCGCCCCGGCGTGTGCGGCGACCGATGCGACAGTCACGATCCGCCCCCAGCCGCGCTTCTTCATACCGGGGACAACCGCCCTGGTGCACAGGAACACGCCGGTTGTGTTTACCTGGAGCAGCCAGTTCCAGTCGTCCAACGTCATACGATCGACCGGATTCGAAGTTGCGACCCCGGCATTGTTGATCAAGATGTCGATCTCGCGACCGCCGAGTGCCTCGGCGACCGCGTCTTCGTTTGCGACGTCAAGGTGGAGGGGAGTGATGGCATCGGAAGCGATCTCGTCGAGCTTGGCCATGTCGCGGCCCGCGGCGATGACGGTCGCTCCGTGAGCAGCGAGATCGAGAGCCACCGCACGGCCGATGCCACGCGTTGCACCAGTGACGAGTGCGGTTTTGCTAGTCAGCGACATGGTTACTCCGGAGGGTCGGGACTCCCCATGGTATCGGGCGGCGCTCTACGGTGCGTGGTTGGCCAGCAGGTACTCGACCGCCTGGGCATAACCCGCGATACCCTCGCCGACGATGGAATGGACACAGGCTTGAGCGGTGAACGATGTTGCCCGCCATTCCTCGCGCTCATAGATGTTGGAAATGTGGACCTCGACCGTGGGGAGCTCGATGGCTTCGATTGCGTCTTGCAGTGCCCGAGACGTGTGACTGTAGGCACCCAAGTTGGCAACAACACCGTCGTGGCGGCCAATCGCCTGGTGCAGTGCGTCGATGAGGGCGCCCTCGTGGTTCGACTGGAAGCACACCACCCGGGCACCTCGCTGTTCGGCGAAGTCGATGAGGTCAACCTCAAGCTCGGCAAGCGTCGTTGTGCCGTACACCTCGGGGCGCCGCGTGCCCAGCAGGTTCAGATTCGGTCCGTTGATCACCAAGATGCGCATGAGAGGGTTCCGTTCGCCGCCGCACGAGGAGCGTAGCGGACGAGGAGCAGTGTTAGGAGCAGCGACGTGCCAGCAATCGCGCCAGCAATCGTGCCAGTCCGGCGCCACACGCACCTGGTGCTGAACATCGGACGAATCCGGCGAGCCCCGCGCCGACCCGGAGTGGGCTACCTGACGCACGACGAGTAGCCTCGGGGTGGTGCCGGCCGGTGTGGAAGGAGTAGCGAAAGTGGCGGAACGTGACGATCTATCGCGTGGGCTATGGGCTGTTGTGCGAGCAATGTGGAGCGAGATCGGGCCCGCAGGTAAGGCTGTTCTCGTTGCCCTTGCAATGTCTGCGGTGGTCGCCCTTGTGCTGGGAGTCGCCATTCCCCGGCAGGTGGAGCGCCATCTCATCGACGCAGAGATCCGCAAACTGAGTCGAATTGTCGGTGATATGGCCGACGCAGGGGTCATCCCCACGGGCCCCGCCCAGGCGGACGAACTGAACGCGCTCGATGAGGCCGTGCGCCTCAACCTGCTCGGGTCCGACACCGTTCGGGTCAAGGTGTGGCTCGCCGATGGCACGATCCTGTATTCCGACGAACCAGCACTGGTCGGGGCCAAATATCCCCTGTCCGAAGAACGCATCGATGCGTTCAACGGAATCAATAGCGTCGACATCCCGAACCTGTCGCTGCGCGAGAACGAGTTCGAGCGGGGTTTCCCGCCGCTGCGGGAACTGTACGTCCCGGTTGCAGACGACTCGGGGTCGATCGAAGCCGTGTTCGAGGTGTATCACCTCGCCGAGCCGATCGAAACAACCGTTGGCAACATCCAGCAACTCGTGTGGGCGAGCATCACGGTCGGGATCGGCTCGCTGGCTATCTTCACGGCATCACTCATCCTGGTCTACGGTCGAGCGATAGCGAACCGTCGCAGGCTCGCTGAGAAACTCTTCGGCGAACTCGTTCGCTCTCAAGCCGAGGAACGGACCAGGATCATCGGGTCACTTCACGACGACATCGGTCAAACCCTCTACCGCATTCACTACGGGATCGAGGACCTTCGGTCGCGAGTTGATGCGGACAATCCTGTTGCTGGCGAGTTGGCCCACATCGGCGAACTCGTCAACGAGGTCGATGGTTCCCTGCGAGCGGAACTGCGATCCCTGCAATATGGGACCGGTGAGGAGCTTGCACTGGGTTCGGCCCTTGACGAACTCGCTGAGGTGACGGAAATGGAAACGAATCTGTCTGTGAGTGTTCACGTCGAGACAGATTGCGAGCTTTCGCCGCCGACACGCATAGCCCTGTACCGTGCAGCCCGTGAGGCGATGACTAACGTTCGGAAACATTCCCTGGCGACGACGGTCGAAGTCCGTGTTCAACGCCAGGGTGATCAAGTGAGGTTGCAGGTGTTGGACGACGGAGTGGGCATCATTGACGACGAGGGCCTCGGCCTGACGACGACCCGCGAACGTCTCGAAGCCATTGGGGGAGGACTGAAGGTGAAACCCGATCGTCGCGGAGGGACACGGTTCAGCGCATGGGTGCCAGCGAGTGAGTGTGAGGTAGAGACATGAAAGTCATCGTTGCTGACGACCATCGCATCGTGCGTGAGGGCATATGCATGCTTCTTGCCCGCGAGAGCGATATTGAACTGGTCGGCGAAGCCGCTAGCGGGGAGGAGCTGCTTGGCATGCTCGAAGACACCGAGTGTGACGTGGTGTTGCTCGATGTGCGAATGCCAAACAAGGGTGGCCTTGACGTACTGGAGGAACTCCAGGGTTGGTCGTCGCGTCCGCGTGTCATCGTCCTCTCGATGCACGACGACCCGACCTATGTGAGACGGGCAATCGAATTGGGGGCATCCGGGTACCTCTTGAAATCGGTCGCCAAGGAAGAGCTGCTGCGGGCCCTCGCCGTTGTTGCCGACGGTGGTTCGTACATCCAGGGCGAGATTACGGCACCACTGATAGCACGCATGGTGGATCCCAATAGCGCCGGTCCGGTCGGCTCGTTGAGCCTCGCAGATATCGATCTGCTGCAGATGCTCGCCGAAGGCCTCGACAACCGTGCAATCTCCGGGCGCCTTGACGTGTCCGAGGCCGTTGTCAAGGCACACCTGCGCTCGATCTACTCGCACCTTGAAGTCAAGCGGCGCTCCGAGGCTGTCGCTGTTGCGCTCCGTCTCGGTGTCATCACCTGACACACGTCCGCCGTGTGACCTTCGTCGAGATCGGCTTGGTAGCGGTCCGAAGGTCCCAATCTTTGAATCGAATGGCTAACAGTCATTCGTCCGGATGGTAAGACCCCTGTCGCTTTCCGATAGTCAGGCGGTGCCGTTTGTCCTCATGACCTTCTCGCGGATAACACATACGGTGGTCAGGAGATGTCACACGCCCCTCGTGGAAATCGCGAAGGGATGAAACCGAGGAGGTTACCGTGAGACGCCGATGGGTACCCATCATTGCGATCTTTATGTTGATCGCTGCAGCATGTTCGAGCAGCGACGCTGGAGACACGACAACAACAGCGGCGGCGCCGACGACGGTCGCGACCACGCTTGCGACAACGACGACGGCCACGCCGACGACTACCACGACACCAGCAACAACGACGACGGAAGCCGTAGAGCCAGCCGAGGGTGAAGATCTCGGCCGTTCGTTGGATGCTCCGTCGGCTGTGATAACAGTTGATGGTGATGTGTCTGACTGGGCCTTGGTGCCTGGTTTAGCTACGACGCTTGAGCCAATTGTGGCTGAGGAGGGTGAGCCGATTGATAATCGGGATATCACGATCAAGATGGCACATGACGACGAGAACATCTATGCGCTGCTGACAGTGGAGGATGATTACAACTGGAATCCCGATGATGCCAAGTTGTCGGCTGCGGCTGCGTTGTTGTTCCCTGTCGATACCGGTGGCCCACACATGGGTGCCGATGACGAAGAGGGTGAGACTTCGACAGGTATGGTCGATATTTGGCACTGGGAGCTTGAGTGCGCCGCTGGGGTGCAGTCCGGTGGTGCGGTGAATCCGTCTGGTGAAGCCAAGGACCCGGGCAACGACGCCACCTGCAACTTCGATGACGAGTGGGCGACCGACGCCGAGACTCGTGAGGATGACAACGGTGCTGGTGCTGAGAACAGTCTGTTGGGTGTGTGGTCGCATTCGACTCCAACGGACAACTCTCCCGGGGTTTGGTACTTCGAGATGTCTCGTCCGCTCCAGACCGGTGATGCCCAGGACGCCCAGTTCACGGTTGGTGAGCAGACCTTGCTTGCCATTGCGTACTGGGATCCAGACTTTGGGCCTGATGGTTGGGAAGACGACACCCATGTCCAGTCATCCAACCAGGAATGGATCGAAGTCAACCTCAAGTAATACCGGGTATATGCCCTCGGGTGTCCGTGGAGGTGTGTTCACTTCCACGGACACCGAGGAGCCACCGAGTACTCACGCCGGAGATGGAGGAAGAAACGCATGAGCAAGCGAGTCGAAACAGCCGAAAGTCCACCTGAACCTCGTCGAGAAATACCGATCCCCCTGGATGCCGTTGATCGCAGGACCGTACTCAAGTACATCGGGCTGGGTGCCCTCGGGGCCGTGCCCCTTGTTGCATCCACCCAGCTCATGGACGGTCTGGTCAAGGACGTGGTCACCGGTCCCGAGGCTGCGGGTCTCGCTGCTCCAACTGGGGATGCGACAACAAAGTTCGGACGGGTTCGACAGTGGACCATGATTATCGACCTTGCGAAATGCGACGGGTGCCAGAGTCAGGGGACACCCCCACAGTGCACGACTGCCTGCATCGAGGGCCACTTCGCCCCACAGCCGATGCAATGGATTGAGATCTACGAGGCGGAACTCTCCGGTGGTGGTACCCAGTTCATTCCCACACCGTGCCAGCAGTGCGAGAACCCACCCTGTGTGAAGGTGTGTCCGGTCGGTGCAACGTTCTCGACCCCGGAGGGGACGGTCCTTATTGATCAGGATCGCTGCATTGGCTGCCGTATCTGTATGGCGGCCTGCCCCTATGACAGGCGCTTCTTCAACTGGGGCAAACCGCCCATTCCTCCGGAAGCGGCCCTGGCGGACTACAGCCCGGAACAGCAGACTCCCGCCAGCCGCGGCACGGTCATGAAGTGTGACTTTTGCCCCGAGATGGTTCGCGGAGGAACTCTCCCGTTCTGTGTCCAAGGATGTCCGAACGACGCGATCTGGTACGGCGACTTTGAAGAGGATGTCGCGACCAACGGTCGGCAGATCGTCAAGGCAACACAACTGATCTCCGAACGCAACGGATACCGGCTCAAGGAGCACCTCGGCACCCAGCCGAGGGTGTACTACCTCCCCGGTCACGGCGAGGATATCGGCCGAGATCCGGAGAACGAGGGTCGCATGCCAACTGAATGGCCATGGATCGAGCGTGCGGAGGGAGCGGTGACATGGACACGATGACCAACTGGCACGAACGCTTGATTCGCAAAACAACGAGGCCAACCCTCGTTACGACGTACCGGTATTGGGTATGGGTCGCTTTCCTGGTCGCGATAGTCGCCAACGGTGTGTTCCAGTACTCCAAGCAGTGGAGCGAAGGCCTGTATGTCACCGGGATGCGGGACAGAATCTCATGGGGGCTGTACATCACAGCCTTCGTATTCTTCATCGGCATAAGCCATGCCGGGACGTTGATTTCGGCGATCCTCAGGGCGTCAAAAGCCACCTGGCGGGCACCGATCACGCGGATCGCGGAGTTGATTACCGCCGTGGCTCTCGTTGTCGGGGCATCGTTTGTGCTCATCGACATGGGCCGCCCCGAACGGATCTTCAACGTGTTCCGATACGGACGTTGGCAATCTCCGATCATGTGGGACGTGATGGCGATCACGACGTACCTCACGGCGAGCGTGATCTATCTCTATGCACCAATGATCCCGGACCTGGCGCTGTACCGAGACAGATTGGCTAACAAGGTCGGTTTCATTCGGAGATTCTTCTACGAAACCGTTGCCCTCAACTGGCGCGGACTGCCGTCACAGGTGAGGTTCCTTGGTAAGGCGATCACGATCATGATGTTGCTCATCATGCCGATTGCGGTATCGGTACATACGGTGGTGTCGTGGATCTTTGCAATGACACTCCGAGTTGGTTGGAACACGAGCATCTTTGGGGTGTTGTTCGTGGCCGGGGCGATCTTCAGTGGAGTCGCGACCCTGGTTCTTGTCATGGCGACACTGCGGCGAATGTATCACTGGGAGGAGTACCTCACCCCGAAGCACTTCCTCTATCTCGGGTACCTTCTTGCCGCATTTGCCGGGTTCATGATCTATGTGAACATCAACGAATACCTGACCGAGGGATTCAAACTTGAGGAGTCGGGCGAGTTTGCGTTTCGCCAGTTATTCATCGATGACTTTGCCGCGATGTTCTGGTTCTACGTCATCGGAGGTCTGATCGCTCCGATCGTCATCATGCTGATTCCGAAGACCCGCACCGTGGCGGGCGTTGTAGTTGCCGCGATTCTGGTGGACATCGCCATGTTTCTGGAACGCTACTTCATCGTCGTCACCGGTCTGCGTGTCCCGCTCATGCCTTACGAACCAGCGAGTTACGCACCGACATTTATCGAATGGTCAATATTCATAGCCGGGGTCGCCCTGTTCCTGCTTCTCATCACTATCGCCTTGAAGGTTCTGCCGATGTTTGCGGTCTGGGAGATGACCGAGGAGCACGAGCTCGCAATTGCCCGCCAGACCGAGCCGGTGTTGCAGACCGGGTACGAGGGTCCGGCCCCCGGAGTGTCTGGCTCGCCCGGGCCAGATGGTCTGACTGAAGGAGGTTTGTCATGACGTCTCGCCCAACCCGATGGTTCGTAAGACTTTCGGTTCTGCTTCTGGTCGTGCTGTCCGCGAGCCCCGCGTTCGCCTCATCTATTGGGATCAGCGTTGGTGCTCCAGAGACGGTCACCGTGGGGCAACAGGTCGAAGTGAAAGCAATCCTGGTGGAGGATGGCCAACCGGTTGTCGGAGCCGAAGTCGCCTTGACTTACCAGACAACGTTCGGCGGAAGATCCGGGAGTGTCGAACTCGCAACCGCAACGACCGACGAATCCGGCGTTGCGCTGATGGTCTACGAGCAAAGGGCCGCCCACAACGATGAGCTGCAGATCGTGTATCTCGGGCCGGGCACGGACCCGGTCGACTCCTATTCGTTCTCGATCACGGTCGCCGAAGGCGGGGCTCAGCTCTACCAATCCGAATCCGGAGTTGAGATCCCGTTTGTCAATGGCACGTTAGTGATTCTGGTTATCTCGCTGGTCTGGTTCCTGATCGCACTGGCGGCGATCCGGCTTGTCCAGGTGGGTAAGGCCGGCAGGGTAGGCAAGCTTGTGAGTGACGACGTCGGCGAGGAGGGATCCATGTGGATCGGGGTTGCGTTAGCAAGCGCCGCCATCTTTACAGCTGTCGGCATGGTCATCGTGTTTGTACGTGCACCGGTCTCGAACACCGACCTTACGGATCCTGCTGTGTATGACCGCACGCCCATTGGGTACATCGATGCGACGTACCCGTACGAGGGGTTCGGCTTGGCCGACACGTCGAGCGCCGAGACCGGTGACCCAGTAGTGGATGGCAAGGCGCTCTCTCTCCAGTATGGGTGCGCCGCATGTCATGCCCCGACGGGGTTGGGTGGAGTTGTCGGAGTCGACCTCATCGAGGAAGTTGGATCCTTCAACAGTTTCGTCGAGGACGTACGTGAGGGGCCCAAGGGCATGCCCGCGTACAGCGAGTCCTCCCTTTCGGATGCGGACCTGCAAAAGATCTACGACTTCCTCAAGGCAAGGGAGTGATGCCCGAGCGTTGATGTGACCAGATCACCGGATACCTGCCATTCGTGGCTCGCAGGGTACGGCCGTCCTTAATCGCCGGACGGGCCCAACTCTCATCGGTCCACGTTTGGCAGGTGATCCGGAACCAGGTTCAGGGCTTCAGCGAGGTTCGCCGGTGCAAGGGTGGAAGGGGCAACGTCGGCGATCGTCGCAAGCTCAGCAACGATACCGGCCCGGACGTCGTCGGTGGACACACCCGGCAGGAAGTCCTCGAGCGCACCAGTGGTTGCAGGGTCCCAGGACAGGCCGAGGTGGCCATACACGGGAATCAGCACGTCGCGAACCGCAGCGGCATCTCGAACCACGATAACCCCGCCAACGTGGGCGGCATGTTTAGCGAGCCGCTGACCCACGCCCATGATCTTGTATTTCCCGCCGATGTTTATCGAGTATTCACCGGGGCAGTACTCGCCGGGTACTTCCCCAATGCGCACGTCATCGAGACCGAGACGAGTGAATACGCGGCTCAGCAGGTCATCGACCGCAGCGAAACGTTCCTTGATCCCGGCCGGGGGATAGTCGGATTGCATTGTCCATCCGAAGGCCAAAGTGCCCTCGTGAAACACCGCGGCCCGTCCCCCGGCGAGACGTTCGATCGATCCGAACCCCCGCACCGCGGCGGCGTCAATAGCCCGCGCGTAGCCGCTCTCGAGCCGGTCTCTTTTGCCGAAAGCAACAACCCGGGAGGGGATACGGATCCGAAAGGTTTCCCCCACTTCGCCGTCCGATGCCTGTCGTAGCAGGGTTCGCGAAACCGCGGTATCAAGGCCAGGCTGGTCGGGGAACCCGTCGGTAACCAGAGAGATCGTTCGATTCATAAGGGGCAGGCTACAACGGCCGCGAGGCGTCGAACCCGGCCGACGATCGGGTTCGACGTTGGGCGACTCGGAGAGAACTCAGATGCCGCCGGCATGCTCTGCCGGTTAGTACGGCCCGGCGATTCCCGAATGGTCGAGGAACCTAGGATCGCGGTGAAAGCGTTGTAGGCTCAGTGGCTGTTCCTTCGTCACCGAGTGAGGAAATGTGTTGAAACGAGTGTTGATCGTGGCGGCGTTCTCCCTAGTGGTTGCTGCCTGCGGTGAAATGGGTGTGCTCGACGGCGCCGGCGATCTTTCGGACGAGTTCATCTATGGAGGACTGTCAACGACGACAACCACCACCACGCCGATCGTGGTCGCAAACGGAGAGGTGATCCTCGCGTCGTCGGAGAAAGCTACGTGGGTGAACGATTCACTACCGGACCAGGCCTCCGGTGCGATCCAGACTGTGATTGCCCAGACGTGGCGGCGTGGCGACGGCGAGCGATTCGTGCAGGCAAGCCGTGCAGAGATTGTTATTGCGCTCCCGGGAATCTCATTCCCGGTGGCCGTGCCCGAGGGTGTCCAATGGGTGACGAGCCAACTGGTGTTCGATGTTGCGTCGGGGACCCTCGATGCGGACGTCTCAGCAGCGTTCGGGTTGTGGGCGGATCAGCCGTACTCGTCTGACGAGGGTCGCCGCGGTGTTTTGCGGGTTGGATCGGCGGCAGGGACCACTCTGGTTGAGGGCGAGATCCGTCCCGAATCGCGGACCGAGGGATTTGTCATGTCCTGGGTCGCCGGGGACTACCGGTACGAGCTCTTCTGCCCGACTCCGATCACCGAAGCCGCCTGCACAGCGGTTGCCGAAAGCGCCGCGCCGCTTGCGGCGCAACTCCCATAGGCCGGCGGACACCGAGTCCGACACAGCACGATGGCGGTTGGCGCAAGACTGTGTCCCGGCACCCGGTACCTCCGACGATGCTGGTATCGATCAGTGATGGGACCCGGTGTTGTACGATCCTGGACGGGGTTACGTGTAGGTAGAGGAGTCTGTGGTTGTGTTGATTGGAAGACGTTTGGCGGTACTTGTCGCTGTGATGCTGGTGGCGGGGGCATGTTCCGGCTCGACACTGACCGCGAACGAATATTTTGATCAGATCGACACCTTGACCGAGGAACTCGACCAGTCGATGGTTGATCTCGGCGCTACCTACGCCGCGGACCTCAACACGTCAATCGATACGCTTCGGCTTGATCGCGACTTGTCAGATCCCGCCGAGCTTGCCGGGTTCATGTCCGACCTCACCGACACGGCAATTGCAAAAACAGTCGTGTGGCTTGACGGTACCGAAGAACCCCTACGAGTATTTCTCGCGGGCATGGAGGACATGAGCCCTCCCGAGGACGTCCGGGTCGCCCACGACACAATGATTACTGCGACGCAGAACGCGATCGCCGTCTTGCCAGATACCACGGCACAAGTCCGGACCGTCTCGACAGCCGTGGACCTAGCGGTCGTCGTTGAGAATTCGCCCTTCGCAGAAGCGACTTCCAATCTCCAGAATACGTGTCTTGCTTTGCAAACGATTGCGAGCGACAAGGAGATCGATGTCCAACTCAATTGCGGCTTAGGATCGTCGTGAGGGTACCGAGTGCTCTTGTGGTCAT
Organism: Actinomycetota bacterium; assembly: GCA_013151445.1. Classification (GTDB taxonomy): domain Bacteria; phylum Actinomycetota; class Acidimicrobiia; order Spongiisociales; family UBA5794; genus BMS3BBIN02. Next base: position 1,493 of record JAADIG010000043.1, on the reverse strand, counting down.
GGTCGTGGTGATGGGCGCCTGTGCCGGTGGGGCACAGAATCCGGTTGCGTCGGACGGAGCCGACACGGCACCAACCGAGACGCAACTCGATGATGCCACGCCTTCCACGACACCTACCTCGGTGAGCGCCGGACCAACGGGGCAACTGTGCGCCTCGGTCGTCGGGGCGCAAGCAACCAACGATGGTGATACCTGGACGTTTGCCCTGACCGTTCGTTCGGATGACATCAGCGCCACCGAGTTCGGTGACAGTTGGGAGCTGCGGACGCTCGATGGCGATGTCTTGGCGACCCGGGTACTGAGCACATCAATGAGCAGCCGTTCACCCGATCGATGAGTGGAATCGTGATACCGGAGGGGATCACCACTGTCCTCGGTGTCGCTCACCACAGCGTCGGCGGCTACTGCGGCGAGACGCTTGAGATCCAGCTGCCGTGAGTGCGCGAATCACTATCAACTCTGAAGAGGGACCCCGTGAGGTTGCGGTCCCGTCGGTTGGTGGCGAGCCAGTGGTGATTCCGCTCGTAAGGGCACTTGTGCAGCGCGGTGACGGTGCGGTGCTGCTCCAGAAGCGGGCCAAACCCGGCGAGCCGGTGTTCGGACGGTGGGAGCTTCCCGGAGGTCGGTGGACGGCGGGAGAGACCGCGGAGACGGTGATCCGTCGCGAGGTCGCAGAGGAGACCGGCCTCACGGTTACACGAGTCGATGGTGCCATTGCCCGGCCCGATGCGCTCGGGACTCATGAGGTCCTATCTCCGGTCGTTGTGGTCACCGGCGCAGAAGGACGTTTCCCGCTGCATACCACGGTTGTGCGTGTCTACGTGACCGGTGTGCCGCGGCCGCTCAGCGGTGAGACGTCAGATCCGACGTGGATGTCTCCCGAAGCGATACGTGCCCTGCTTGAGGATGATCGCGCGGCGTGTGTGCCGAATTGCGCGGCGATTCTCGACGCGTTAGTGGCCGCTGGCGAGCTGTAGCCTTTCGACCGGCAAACGGTGTGTTGCACTGGGCCTGGTGCTGCCGCTCAGTTAGCGGTTATCCGGGAGCGACGCGAGGAAGTCGATGATCCCTTGCGCGACAGCTGCGCTCTGATCTTCCTGGAGGAAGTGTCCCGCGTTTTCGATGAACCGGGGCTCGCCGGCTCCGGGAATCAAACGAGCAAAATCGTGCGCCACGTCCCTGTTGAAGATCGGGTCTTCGGTGGAGAACATCACCAGTGTCGGGTTGCTCCATCCACCGAGAGCATCGACCACTGCCCGCATCGCAGCGGCCCCTGGATCGGTTCGAGCGCGGGGGACGATCAAGGGGAACACATGCGCACCGACTTTGTATTCCAGAGACGGGAAGGGCGCCTCGTAGGCCGCAAGAACCGCATCGTCCCAGGTCGTAATCATCGAACGTTCCATGATGAATCGGACCGGGAGATCAGGTGTCTTTTCGACGAAGTTGCGCCACGCCATAAAGGCCTCCGATAGCGGCGCTCCGGTGAACAA
>JAADIG010000048.1:2317-4376 GCA_013151445.1 Actinomycetota bacterium | reverse complement strand
ACTACGTCACCGATCGCGCCAAGTTGTACAGCCCGCCGGTGTCGCGCGTTCCACTCTGGATGGCAGCCGGCGGTCCCAAGAGCTCAGCCCTGGCAGCCCAGCTTGCCGACGGGATCATCACCTCCGTCAAGGACCCAGCGGTTACGTTCGAGCGCGTCATCAACCCGGCACGTGCAGCGGCAAAGGAAGCAGGCCGACCCGCTCCGCGGTTCTTAGCGACACGATGGTCCATCTACGCACAGAACGACGATGAGGCGTGGCGAGCCCTTACGTCGTGGCGTGGACTTCGAGCACCCGGAAGGCTCGAGGCAGTCGATCCGCAAACGTTGCGGGAAAGGGCGGACGAGATGCCACGCGAGGAGATTCTCGGGCAATACAGTCAAGTGACGAATGCCGCCGACTACGTCGAGACCTACCTTCCGCTGGTAACCGACATCGGCGCCGACTATGTGACAATCCAGACAACGTCGGTGAATCAGGAGCCACTGATCGAGATGTTGGGTTCTGAGGTGCTGCCCGAGTTGCGCAGCGCCGCACAGTCCATGTAACCGGCGCCCGCTTCGCTACGGTGCGAGTAGGGCGGCGAGACGAGCAATCGCGGAGGCTCGTCTCTCCGATTCGGGTTTTTGCGAATCGACCGCCTGTAGCGCCGGAATCAACACGTCTTGAAGTTCAGCGCGAAGTTGATCCCCGGTGCTGCCGCTCGGAATCGTTGAAACGAAGTCTTCGATCAGGGGAAACAGTGCATCGCCGAGCGTCGCCACGAGATCAACGCGCCATGTGCCGTCGTAGCTTCGCGTAAACACTGACCCCGGATCGTTTTCGTCTCCCACCGCGACATGTGCGAACACGACATCATCGACCGCAAACTGCTCGAATCCTCGGACTGTGACACTGTCGAGCGCCAGTCCCGTGTACGTCCCGTAGGCTCCAGCGAACGAAACCCAGTAGTCGGCGACGGTTTCGGGCGCGAGTCCCTGCACGAGCATACGTTCGACATCGTCGACGGGGATTTGATTCTCGATCGCGATCACAAGCACCAGCGAATCTTGGTCGACAACGTCAACCAGTCGTGTGACGTCACGTGCGCTCACCGCAACCAGCCACTCTCGCACGGTTCCCGTCGGATATGTATTTACGGGCTCGTCAACGTCACTTGAACCGCTGCACGCGGCGAACACTAACCCCGTCGCTACCAGAACCCTCAACAGTTTCATAGGGTGGAGGCTAACAAGGTCAAGCGGATCCGCGGCGGTGCCCCGCTAGACTCCCGTGGATGTCCAAACTCGCCTCCAAGACTACCCCCGCTCTTCTTCTTGGATTTGTTGCAGGCATCGTGAGCGGGTTATTCGGGGTTGGGGGCGGGATCATCGTCGTCCCGGGTCTCGTGCTCGCGATTCGTATCCGCCCGGCGATGGCGTCGGGCACGTCGATCGCTACCATCGTCGTTTCTGCCGCCGTCGGTGTCTCCCGATTCCAGGGAGACGGGGCGGTCGATTGGCGAGCTGCCAGCCTGCTATTTGCTGGCGCCTCGATCGGCGCAATCGTGGGAGGAAGGGTCATCACGAACGTCTCCCAGAGTCAGCTGGCAAGGATGCTTTCGGTGTTGATGATGGTTTCCGCGATCAAGATCGGCCTGTCATGACCATCGCATTGCTAGCTATCGGGCTCTTCGCCGGCACGCTCGCGGCCCTCCTCGGCGTCGGTGGCGGCATCGTGTATGTGCCTGGTCTTGTGGTAATTCTCGGCCTTTCCCAACACGTCGCCCAGGGCACTTCGCTCGCCGTCATAGCTCCGACCGCCCTCATCGCTACGATCGTTCACCACCGCGGGGGGCGGGTGATGTGGCCTATTGCCATTCCAGTTTCGATCGGTGCCGCAGTTGGGGCCTACGTCGGTGCGTCGTTTGCGTTAACACTCGAAGGTCCGGTACTCGAAAAAATGTTTGCGGTCGTCCTCGCTGCCCTTTCCGTCTTGATGTGGGTCAAGGCCGGCCCGCGGGAGCAGCCCACAGCTACCCCTCAGGAATCGGGACCTCAATAACCCCAGTCTGGACGAA
>JAADIG010000048.1:0-2214 GCA_013151445.1 Actinomycetota bacterium | reverse complement strand
GCACCTGCCGTAGCGTATGCCTGCTCGCTAAAGACCGTACCGAGAAATGGCCACAGCAGTGTTTCCTGAGAGTCCCACATTGCGTCAAGAAACAGATGAAGCAGCATGCCGACCGCAACTGCCATCCAGCGGCGCCGGGGTCGCCCCCGGCGAGTTCGAATCAGGACGAGAACCATGACCGCTACGGCAGCCAATAGCGAATGAGCAACCAGTCGAACGGACTGGAACGAGTCCCACATCGCCAACCCGATGGGCGTGTCCACGATGTCAGGAAGCAGCGCACCGAGCGCCAAGAATCGGAGATCCATCTTCTCGTCCCGGAAGGTGTATCGGGCTATCGCAATGCTTGCGCCAAGATGCCAAAACAGCATCGTGCCTCAGACGACGAGGATTCGGCGGCAGTGTATGCAGCGCGGCGGGTCGGACCGTTTGGCATCGAGTTGTTCGGCAGCTGTCAACGAGAGATGACAGCCCCCGCAAACACTGTCCTCAAGGGCGGCAACGCCAACACCGCCCTTGAGCGCCCGCTGCTCCTCATAAAGGGCGACCATATCCGCATCTATGCTCGGCAAAAGCTCTGCCTTCCGTGCCTCACGGCGGGCTAGCTCTGCATCCAGCACCCTCCACTCGTCCTTAATCACAGCCGCGAGCCGGTTCTTTTCGATGGTGAGCTTCTCCAGCTCGGTCTTTGCGGCTTCGGCCGCCTGTTCCAAGTCCTCGGAGGATTCCATCAGGCGGAGGAGCTCATCCTCCATCTTTGCTTTGTTGCTCCGCAGCATCTCAACTTCGCGTCGCAGGTAGTCGGCGTCGCGTGCTGACATGCCACCGCTGTAAAGACGGAGCTGCTCGCGCTCGAGCTTGGTTTCGGCGAGCCCTAACTCGCCTTGCGTACGGTCAAGGCTCCGCGCCGTCTGCTTCAACTGTTCGACGGCGTCGGCTTCAGCGACCGTCAGCTCCTCGACCTTTCCGTGCGCCGTCTTGTACAGCACAAGTTCGGGAAGGTTCTCTCGATCATGGAGCAGTCGGTCGATCTGCAAGTCAACCTTTTGCAGGTCGAGAAGATCCGCATAACTCTTCATCTCCATGTTGTTATTCCCTCCACGGGTTCGTATTGATGGTTGTTAGATCGATAGTGTCGCAGCCCAGTTCCTCGACCGCTCGGAGCAGGGATCTCATCCCAGGGCGTTCCGAGGGAGCATGCCCACAGTCCACAATTGCGGTCCCCCGGCTCAGCGCCTCTTGGGCTGTGTGATGGCTGATGTCACCGGTCACCAGGACGTCAACAGCCCCGGCAATCGCCCCGACGAACGACCCACCGGACCCCGGAACGACCGCGACCGAACCGACCTCCTTCGTGCTCTCGCCGGCGACACGCGAGCGTGTGCCCAATATTTCGTCAACGTGTGCAACAAACTCATCGAGCGGCTGAGGAGCAGCACGACGTCCCCGACGGCCGATGAAACCCGCATTCGCCGACACCGCGACAATGTCGTACGCCGGTTCCTCGTACGGGTGCGCTTCGACGAGGGCAGCCACGATGCCGGCCAGGTTGCGCTTCGCAGCGATCATCTCAAGACGGGTTTCCACAACAGACTCCGGGACCCCGGGGACTCCAATCGCGGGATCGGCGTGGGGTCCTGGCGTGAACCGACCTTCTCCTTCAACCCGAAAGTTGGCGCCGGTGTAGTGCCCGACCGAACCTGCCCCAGCACCGGCAAGCGCATCGGCCACGGCGTCAACATTTTCGGTGGGAACAAACGTGACGATCTTCACGGTATCCGAGCCCCATTCAGGACCGAACGGCGTGGGGTTGTCGAGGCCAAGTACTGCGGCGAGGGCGTCGGCGCTGCCACCCGGCGCAACGTCCCATGCCGTGTGAACGACATGCAGTGCAATCCCCGCCCTGGTTAAGGAATACGCCCTCCCCGACGGCGATGCCCCGGCGACAAAAGCGGTGACCGGATCGAACAACAACGGGTGGTAGGCGACCAGCAAGTCAACGTTCGCCTCGGTGGCCGCAGTGACGACAGCTGCCGTAACCTCGTGGCACACCCCGACCTTGTCACAGGTTGTGGCGCGGTCTCCGACCTGCAAACCAACCTTGTCCCAGGACGCCGCTTTCGAGAGCGGAATACGTTGGTTGAGTGCTGCAAGGTAGGTGGCTAAATCCATGACCCCCGATGCTAAACGGCTTTGGCACTTCGAGTGTCATCG
>JAADIG010000014.1 GCA_013151445.1 Actinomycetota bacterium | reverse complement strand
GCTTCTTGCGCTGATCTGAGCCATATATGGCTCAGATCAGCGCAAGAAGCCTGAGGTGGTGGGTGTTATGTCGTCCGGTAGGCGTCGGGGGTTGGTTTTACGGGGCGGTCGAACCAGAGGGGGCGACGCAGACCACCCGGACCGGGACCCGGTTTGGTCTTGGCGAGCCACTCCTTGTAGATCTCGTGGCTCCGGTTCGTATCAACCACGACGTCGCCGTAGCGGTCCCCCGGCTCGGCCTTCACGACCCGGACCCGTTGGTGCCAGGCATGCATGCCCGAGATCGGGACCTCTCTTTCGCATCAGTTTATCTATCTCAACTTGCCTCGGAACATTCGCGGTTCCATGCCTTCACGGAGCACGCACACCCTCTCGAACAGCTCTTACGCAGCCCGCCAAGTTACACGTCGAAACCTCATCATGTGGTCTTCCTCCCGCTTCCAGAGCGCGGATATCCACAGCGGAAACACCTATTTGCAGCTCACGTCAAGAGCATCCGTCCCGCGGCCGGTCCTCAGGGCCAAATGGACGGGCCATCAAGAACGAGTCGAGCGTCCAGCAAGCCGTACAACCGATATCCTGAAGTACGCGTTGTGGCCTGCCGCAATCTGATTGCTGAAAACGAAAGGGCACAGATGGGAGCGGCCGACGGATCAGCAGGTTCACACACCTAGTTGTCTTGATACCAAACGTCGTCGATATCGATCTTCTCAGTAACCCTTACACCATATTGGAACGTCTGCTGGGTGTAGGAGCCCAGCGTGAAGGTGCATTGAACTTTGGTCCACACGCCGACGGTGAGCGTCCCGGAGTCGCATTTCTGCTCGTGATTGGCGTAGCCGGCGCTGTAGCTCCCGTGCCAATGCCTTATGAAGACCACAGCGCGAGGCGTCACGGCGTTGTGGACCGCTTTGACCCACGCCCGGATCATGAATCGCCCGTCGTTATCAACGTCGATATCCGGGCCACTGGCAAACTGATACAGCTCGGGATACGGAACGCTGGGGTTATCGTTGAGGCCCATGAGGCATGAACCGGAGTGGGCACCGCCACTGCACCAAAGAACTTTGTTGGCACCAGGCGTGACGGACCAGTACTTCGCAACGTTTACACCATCGCAGCAGTCTTCGAAGCCACGGTTGACAGCAAACGTAGCGTCGAACCAGATCTCGACACCCTGGAGATCGTCCTGAGACAATGACCGCATCTTCTCGTCGAGGTCTGTGGGGCAGAGCGTCGTGATCTCAAGATCGGGTGGCACCTCATACATCGACGAACACGACTTGTGCCCTAGCCCGAGCCAATGACCAAATTCCTGAGTAATGACACCCTGAAAGTCGTACTGGCCGCTCGGGGTGGTCCCGGTGCCAGTGTACCAGTTACCATCCCAGAAAACGCCGCGGTCCATGTAGAGCGTACACCACGGTACAGGGGCAGAATCGTTTTCCGTGCACGGCCAAGACGCCAAACCGATTGCAGGATCCGTTAGGTATAGCCAACCAACGCGGTTGTTCGAAGCCGTCGAGTAGACGATCGAGAAACTAGCGTCCGAGTCGTTGTTCCACGTCTGTCGGGCGTTGTAGGTTCGAGTCGAATACGGAGTATCGAACTTCTGCCAATTGTCGAAGTATCTGTAGGTGGGCGCGGCATCTGGATGAGTACCCGTGTAGCTATAGCCTTCCGAGGTCATGCCCGTCTCAGTTGCCCCTGCCGGATCGGCATCCGAAACGTAAGCGCCCACCGCCACAGCAACACCCACCACTGCGATGGACGCGCGCCACCTCACTGCTCTCCCCCCGGCTCGTCGTCTCGCGTAGCCTCGCCCGACAGGTCCCGATCGATCCTCTCTCGTGCAATAGCAGCTGTAAGTGGGAACCGATACCGATCCCACTCTGGGCGATCCTCAACACGTGAAACCTGCAGCATCCTAAGGAATTCACTCTCATCAATAGTCTCACTGCCACCGCTGAATAGGTCACGATCCAACACACCGCTCACGGAGGCGTGAAACACGCCGCCCGACTGATCCAGAGGCTGAAACACGTCGATCGGCCCTTCGCGCATAAAGTATGCCGAGAGGGTCACGAGGATGTACACGTCTTCGCCGGGGATGAAGGTCCCCCCGAACGGTGCACTATCCGTTGTCTCAGCTCCGGAACCCCCGCCGCGCACGCGAATCACTATCCGGCCTGGCTCCACTCCGACGTCATCCCTGAGAACCTCTGTCACGTCGAACTGAACCTCCCGATACAAATCTGGAGGCGTAAAATCGCTTTCCGTGAGTTCCCAACGCTGACCATCGGCTTGATTCCAGAACGGTCCGTCGACAGTCCCTCGGAGAACAGATCCCGCGGCGTAAAGAAGCGCGTCAATCGGAAGTGGCGGTCTTGTCGCGACCTCGAACTGTTGCCCAGATGTATCCTCCGCCGGCCTTCGCTCGACCTCGCCGACCTCAGATGCCGACGGTGGATTATCCCCCGTCGTTGACGGCGATCCGCACGCTGCAGTTACGACGAACATGACTAGCGCAACCGCGGCGTACCGCCCAATTCGTCCCTCAGTCCGATCCACGCGTCCCTCCCATCTGGAATCCGATTCCTCGACTAGTACCGTACTGGCCGGCATTCAACCCGTCAAGAAGCCACGGAGTGCCCGCGAAGCGCAAGGCCGGCGGGCGGGATTGCGGAACCCTCCCGTGAGTCAGTTACATTTTCTCCAAGGAATACCTCTGCCGACGGTTTCGGACTACTTCTTCAGATCACGGTTCCCATCCACGTCGCACCCGAAGCGAGGACGATTGCCAAAGTTCCTGTGGATCACCAGGTCCGGTAGGCGTCGGGGGTTGGTTTGATGGGGCGGTCGAACCAGAGGGGGCGACGCAGACCGCCCGGACCGGGACCCGGTTTTGTCTTGGCGAGCCATTCCTTGTAGATCTCGTGGCTCCTGGTGGTATCGACCACGACGTCGCCGTAGCGGTCCCCCGGCTCGGCCTTCACCACACGGACCCGCTGATGCCAGGCATGCATGCCCGAGATCGGATCGGGATGAACCGGGAACGCCAGGTTCTGGTTCACACCCGGATCCTTCCACCAGATCCGCTCGGAATCTGGATCATCGGACTTGAACGGTTCGATCCCTTTCAACTGGCGCAACCGCCACTTGCCGTCCTCAAGCTGCTCGACGTTGACGAGCGCAGACGACCAGCGCTCATTCCCGCTCTCGTCGTCGAGGCGCCACCGACCCAGGTGATGCGACGCCGCAACCACACCGGGGCGGATCCCCTCGGTTGGCCATGCCCGCATCACGAAATGCCCGGAATCGGTTTCGATACGGACCAGGTCCGCGGTCACGAAACCGAGCTCCTCGGCATCGTTTGCGTTGATCCACAGCGGGTGCCCGTGGCTGATCTCGTAGAGGTATTTGGCGTTCCCCGACCGGGTGTGAATCAGCGTCGGCAGTCGGAAGATCGGGACCAAGATACGTTCGGTCCCCGCCATGTCCATGTCGCGCCAGTACACATGGGTCTTCTGATACCCGGGGATCGCCTCATCGCTCCATCCCCATTCGTCCATCGTCTTGGAGTACCACTCAAGCTTGCGGCTCGGCGACTTGAATCCCTGGACAACGGCATCTCCGATCGACACACCGACGGCAGTTCCGTTCTGACGTGCAATTCCATCGTCATCGGGCACGACACCATCCACTGGACGCTCGTTCACCTTGTACACATCACGTTCGACCTCGACAGCACCGAAGCGCCGCATGTACTCCAGGGGCGTGAGACCCCGCTCCGCAGCCTTCTCGGGGAGCCCGGGCACCGAGTTCTCAAACATCCATCCGTAGTACTCATCGACCGACACCGGGCGACTCGGGTCGTTCGGTGACTCGAACCACTTCCTGATGCCGAGGGAGCCGTCTGGGTCGACCTGCCAGGAGAGGTCGATCCAGAACTCGGTCTCTTCCCACACCTCCCCCGGGTTGGTTTCGTAGGTGCGGTTGATGGTGCGACCGTCGCGCTCGGCCGCGACCCGCAACACCGGCTGGCGAAAGCCGAGCCATTTCGCCGCGTGGGTCTCGTAACTGTGGGTGTCATGACGCTCCGCAGCGACACCCATCGGAAGCACGTAGTCCGCAAACCATGCGGTCTCGGACCAGGTCGGTGTGAGAGCCACGTGCAGGCCGACCTTGGACTCGTCCTTGAGGACCTCAAGCCAGGTGAACCCATCGGGGTTTGTCCACACGGGGTTGTAGACCCGGGTGAAGTACACGTCGAGCTTGCCCCTGCCTTCCTTCAAGAAATGGGGCAGCAGGATGCTCATCTCGTGATGGCTGAGCGGGTACTCCTGTGGCCACAGCATCTCGTTCCAGCGGCTGTGCGTCGGTGGCATATTCCAGTGGGCGGGTTTGAACTTCACCCACCCCGACGGCGACAAACCACCCTTGGTTCCGACCGATCCGGTAAGGACGTGGAGGAACTGCAATGTCCGGGCCCCCTGCCATCCGCTGAGGTTGCCGGACCCCACGGACCGCCACGTGTGGGAAGAGAAGGCATGTCCGGCGCTGGCGATCTCGCGTGCAACGGCTTCGATCTGACCCGGTTGGAGCCCGCATTCCTCGGTCGCCCACTCGGGGGTGTACTCGGCGTACTCTTCCTTGAGCACCCCAACGAACGCTTCATACGTCCGGGGTCGGTCCGGGTAGCGGGTCGCCAGCGAGTCTTCCCAGTTCACCCATCGTCTCATGAACTCGTGATCGACCTCGTCCCACTCAAGCAACAGTCGGGCAATGGCGAGCAGCATTGCGGGTTCGGTGCCTGGCCAGCACGACAACCAGAAGTCGGACATTGAGGCGGTGTTCGAGAGCCGGGGGTCGACCGTCCCGATCTTGCAGCCTGCGGTCTTGGCTTCCATGATGCGCTGAGCGTGCGGGTTGAAATAGTGACCGGTTTCGAGATGCGCCGACAGCAACAGGATGAACTTGGCGTTCGCAAAGTCGGACGACGGGCGGTCGTACCCCGACCACAGCGCATACCCGACCCGAGCACCGGACGAACAGATGTTGGTGTGGCTGTTGTGACCATCGACTCCCCATGCCTTGAGCGTGCGGTCCATGAAGCCGTCTTCGCCGGGGCGACCGACGTGATACATGATTTCGTCATGGCGGTCCTCACGGATGGCCTTACCCATCCGACCACCGATATCGGCGAGGGCGTCCTCCCATGAAACTCGTTCCCACTCTCCGCTGCCGCGCTCCCCGACTCGTTTGAGCGGATAGAGGATACGTTCGGGGTCATCGACCTGGTTGATCGTCGCCGGACCCTTCGCACAGTTCCTCCCGCGAGACCCGGGATGCTCCGGATTCCCTTCGAAGCGGCGAATCTTCCCGGAATCCTTGTCGATGTATGCCAACAGACCACACGCCGATTCGCAGTTGAAACAGGTCGTCGGGACCAAACGGTAGGAATGCTTCACCTTCTCCGGCCAGGCGGTGGCGTCGTACTCTTCCCAGTCGTCCCAGCGTTCAACTGGTGGATAGTTGGTGAGCTCACCGTCGGGCATGAGACGTGGGATGGGGTTGTCTGTCGTCATGAGCACCTCATGTCAAAGGAACGCTTTGTCCGGCCTTTACGAATGCGTCGTCGGTGAACCCGACGCCGATCGCGCCAACAACGCCACCCGCCGCACCGATGGCCACGGGCAAGCCGCCGAGAACTGCCACCGCGCAAGCTGCCGGCACCAGGGTTGCCAGGATTAACCCGAGGCGATATTCGCGGGCGAACGCTCCCTCGGTGAGGTGGTGGTACGCCGCAGCCGCGTCGGGTCCGTGGTTCGTACGGGACTCGAGCAGTGCCGTGATACCAAGCCCCGTCGCCCCCACCAGCATGGTGAGTGCAAACGCACCCACCCCAACCGAAATCCCTCCGCTGGACAATGCTGCTCCCGACGGTGCGGCCCGGTCGACGTCGGAAACGAGGGACGCAAGCAACGATATTCCCCCGCCGACGGTGAACGCCGCCGCGATCATGTGCCATACAAGTACCGGGCTGTTCCACAGGGTTCTGCCCTTGGCCTGCCCAAACAGGAGTGCCGTGTAACCGGCGGTTGCCAGGCCCGTGAGAGCGGCAAGCCAGATAGCGATGCGAGCAACGCTCTCCTGATTCATGACTCCGGCGAGGAACCACACACCAAACAAGGCGGCCTGCACCGTGAGAATCCATGCGCCCCGAACCAACCATGACGACGGGTTGCCCTTGGTCAGCAGGTAGTAGAACCGGTCGGGACGTTTCAGGTCCATCACGAGCAGCACGCCAGTCAGCGCCAGGAACAGGCCCCCGACGAGTGGAGCAACCGTGTCCATCCATGCCGAATCCAGCCCGGCGCCGAACACGAGGGCGACGAGCGCTGCAATGGCGATGCCCGCCGATATCGCCTTGGTCAGGAAGTATGCGGACACCCGCCATCCCCACGGCATCGGGAACTCGTTTGCGTACACGACGCGGGCGTGTCCGGCATCGTCGCTCACCGCGCGTGACGGTGTCTTGTTGGTGTTCGGTCCGTCGGTGAGATCGATGGCGAGCCACGACTTTTCGATACCAACAGGGTCTCGCCAGATGCCACCGTCATCGGAGCGGGAGGCAGCGAGCGGTTCAACATTCACATGTTCAACGCCCTTGTACCAAAGATTCGGCTTGGTACCCCGCTCAACGGCGCGCTGGGTAAGGGTCCCTTCAGCGACGAGTCGTGCAATCTTGCTGCTCGGATTGTCGAGGTCACCGGCAACAATGGCTTGCTCGGGGCACACGACGACACATGCGGGTTCCAGGCCGATCTCGATACGGTGGACGCAGTAGTTGCACTTCTGTGCTGTATGGTCGTTCGGATCGATGTACAGCGCGTCGTACGGACAGGCCTGCATGCAGGATTTACACCCGATGCAGATGTTTGTATCAAAGTCGACGATGCCATCGGACCGCTTGTACAGCGCAGACGTTGGGCAGATAGTCACACAAGGCGCATCGGTGCAGTGATTGCACCGCATCACCGAGAACGAACGTTTCGTATCGGGCCACGTCCCCTGCTCGACGTATTTCACCCACGTACGGTTCACCCCGAGTGGCACCTGATGCTCCGTCTTGCACGCAACTGTGCACGCGTGGCATCCAATGCACGTCGTTTGGTCGATGACGAATCCGTAACGCAGAACTACCTCCTGGAAACCGAGTTTGGCATGTTGCTACTCCTGCGGCACGGCCATCACGGCGGCTACGATGTCCGCCGCGTCAAGGCCGGGGGCGTCGACGTTGACGAGTCGATCCTTGACGACGCCGAGAACCGGATCGGGTTCATGCCGGACGCCGACCAGGGCATCCTGAAGTTCACCGAGCGCTTCGGCAGGCTCCATGAAGAAGTCTCCCGACAGTACGAGCCCGTCAACCACACCGTCGCGGACCGCAACAGTCGCACGCACCAACCCCCCGGGCGCCTTGTGCACCCCTTCGATGACGTTCACGCCTTCGGCGATCTTCACGATGTCACCCGACGCCGGCAGGCCGTCGAGGTGTAACCAATCCGCCGATGCGATCCGTTCCTCCTGCTCGGCAATGGCGGCAAGCTCATCGGGGCGAGGTTCGTCGCGAACAAGCTCGGTTTCGAGTGTCTCGGAGAAACATTCCAGCAGGAGCCGCACCCCGTCCTCTCGCGACGGGGCATCATCGCCGAGCTGTCTGTTGATGGTTGTGAGATATTCACGCATCGTGGAATACATCTTGTCGCGGAACTTCTCGGAGGGAACCCGGAGAACCCGAACCATGAGTTCATAGTTGAAGTCAAACATCAAGCTGCCGGCGACAATCATCGATTCGCCAACAGTTGCGGCTCCAGTGCCGCCAATCTTGCGGCCGCCGACCTGAAGGTCGTTGACCGGACGGTGCACCGCCGGAATCCCCATTCGGTTGAGCGCAAGCACTGGTCCAGCGAGGAACTGGGTGTACACATCTGCGAGCCGGGTAGGTACCCGTGATTGGTGGAAAATCGTGTGCCAAAAGGTCTGGCCCTCATCGAGGTACACGGCACCACCGCCGATTTCCCGGCGATAAACGGGAACGCCCGCTTGGTCGCAATAGTCGAGGTCAACCTCGGTTTTGGCATCCTGGTGATGCCCGATGCTGACGAACGGGTCGCTTGGCCGCGTGATAGTGATCGTATCGGGGGTGTCTTCGCTCATGGCATACCCGACACCGTGAAAGATGGCGAGCGAACGGAGCGAACCGACCTGCCCAAAGTCAAGAAGTCGAATAGTCATACATTTCCTTCCGTGATCATCAGTCGGCGCACCGAATACAGCTGATCTCTAGTTCGTCGATCCGCCTGCGGTACGCCTCGACCGCAGCTTCATCGCTAAGCAATCCCGTCGCTGCACTTCCCAGGACATCCGGTCTCACCACCGAGATCCACCCAGCCTCGTACGGGTCCTTGTTCGCAACAAGAATGTCTCTGGCGAATCCCTCTTCGTTGACCTCGAGCACCTCTCCATCGAATGGCGAATGGATCGGGCCCACCCATTTTGCGGACTCGACCGTCGCAATCGACTTCCCCGCAATCACATGTTTGCCGACCCGTTTGAACCGTATCGACACCATCTTGCCCATTCGGGTCTGTGCCACATCGGTGATACCAAGACGTGCGACGTCACCCTCGAACCGAACCCAGAGGTCCCCAGGCACATCGTAGGAATACCCACTCGGGATGGCACACCCGCGGTGAACGATCACGCCGTCACTCGCATTCGATCCCTTCGGCCTCCAGGAACGCTTGGTAGGCGGCGATCCCGTCGGCGCCGGTGACAAGGTCCTGCGCATCAGTATCCCAGTCCGACGGCATGAGCTTCATGTACCAACCCTCACCGTAAGGGTCGGTGTTGATGATGCCGGGGTTCGTCGCGAGCAACGGGTTGGTCTCGAGGATCTCTCCCGAAACCGGTGCAGTGACGGGGCCGACCCACTTTCCGCTCTCGATTGTTCCAAGCGAACGTGCCTTCTTGGCGGCCCTACCAACTTTCTTCGGCAGCGCCGAGATGATCGCGTGCGCAAGACTTTGGGCGACGTCTGTGACACCGACGATGACGGATCCATCATCCTGGGGTGCTACCCAGACATGTTTCTCCGGCCAGTAATACAAGTCTTCCGGTAGGTTGCAGCCGCGTACCTCACTCATTCTTCGTCTCCTGATCGTGTTGGGCTTGCCAGTGGTAAAGGAACATGTCGAACGCGACAAGTCGTATCGCCCGATAGTGCTCATCGAGGAAAGTTGGATCGGTGTTTCTCGGTTTCACTTCTGTGCGGTGCGACTCGTCGCATTCGGGACACTGCAGTTCCATGAACCGTCTGCCCCACGAGGTTTCGGTAACAACCTTATCGGGATGGTCGTCGGTGAGGTGGGCGTGCATCTCGGGCCGTGATCCCGACTCTTCGCAATAGGGACATCTCACGATGGTTCACCGACATGGCGCACCGCGACACCAACCGCGCTACCGACGAGGTCGACGACCGCCGCTCCCGCCCCGGTGATCGCCACCTGATCCGCTTCGGGAACCTTGGTCGCGAGCCCCGCCGATACGAGGTCGGCTACGCGCTCTTGGAGTGTCAGCTGGCCGAGACCACACTGCCCAGCGAGGTCACCTGTCCGTAGGTGCCCCTCGGTGGCGAGAGCCGCGAGGATCGGGAAATAGCTTCCGTCGACTGCCATCTGAAGGGTCCGAAGAACGGACTGGCGGACGGCATCGTTGCGGGCGGCCCGATCCGCCGTGAACGAAGTCTTCCACGCTCCCGAGCCGGACTCGAGTCGATCCTCGCGATCAAGAACCGCGATCTGGTAACGAAGTACTGCAGCGACATCGAGACCTATGGCTCGCGCAACGAGATGCTCCTCGGGAGGAGTGTCGATGCGCTCCGGAAGGGGAAGAACCGATTCACCCAACCAGAACCAGCTCCTTAGCCCTCTCCACCAACTGAGCGATATCGATGACCTCTATCCGGCCCTCGTTGCCCGTTGTCTTGACCGCGTCCGAGTACATGATCATGTCCTTAGGGCACGAGACGACAAAGAACCGCACGTCCTCGCCGAGAGCGACAGCTTCGCGGATTCTGTTCTCGGAGGGACGCTCGTCGAGACCCGAGTCATCCATCCAGATCCGACCCCCTCCGGCACCGCAGCACAGACTGTTCTCCCGACACCTTCCCATCTCGACAACCTCGAGACCGGTTGCTCGTATCAGGCGTCTCGGCGCTTCGTACTCATCCTGGTACCGACCGAGGTAACACGGGTCGTGGTAGGTCGCCTTGCCACTCAAGGTCCCCAGAGTGATCTTGCCCGCACCAATCAGATCGTCGAGCAGGGCGGTGTAGTGCAGGACGTCATCGTCGGTCGGGTATTCCCCGCGTAGGGTGTTCAAGGAGTGAGGATCCGTCGTGAACATGCGGTCGTACGATGCCGACTCAAATGCTTCGACGTTGGAGTCACGCAGCATCTCGAACAGGCCCTCCTCGCCGGCGCGACGAACATCGTTGCCAGCGTTGCGCTCGCCGTCGTAGAGAATCCCAAAGTCAACATCGGCACCGTTGAGTAGTCGTGCGACTGCCTGTGAGACCTCGGTTGCTCTCGGATCGAATGCGGCGTGGTCCCCGACGAACCAGAGATACTCGGCAGCCTCTTTCCGGACGTCCTTGATCTTGAACTCGAGCCCCTTGGTCCAGCGGGCGCGCTGTTTCGCTGACTTCCCGAAACTGTTGCCTCCGCGCGCCAGCGACTGGAACGCGTTTTGTAGACCGGACTCAACGCCTCCAACATCGACAAGTCTTCGCCGAAGTTGGACGATCATCGGAATGTGCTCGATACCGACCGGGCAAACCTCCATGCACGCCATACAGGTGGTGCAAGCCCACAGCGTGTCGCTCTTGATGACTGTGCCCGCGACCTCGGTCGCGTCTTGGTGGCGTGGTTCGATCCCAGCGCCAAACCACATCCGCAGGCCGGAGCGTGCGTCTGCGTGCTCGCGTAAGTCGAGAATCAGATCGCGTGGGGACAGCGGAGACCCGGCGGCCCGTGCCGGGCACACCTCGTGGCAGCGACCACATTTTGTGCAGGCATCAAGGTCAAGCAGGTCCTTCCACGTGAAGTCATCGATCGTTTGATATCCGGGCGACGTTGGGTTTTCCACCCCGGCAAGAACTGCGGCGGATCGGGGTTCGGTAAATGCAAGATCGGCGGCGTCGTTGATGACGTGCATACCTTTGGAATAGGGCAGGTACGCGACAAAAGCAAGCGCGGCGAGTCCATGGGCCCACCACGTGAACGTTCGCGCCAGGTCATTTCCTACCTGTCCGAGTGGACCCGTGATCCACGCGATCGTCCAACCCGCGATCGATACCACCTCAAAGTCTGGATAGTTGGTCGCTGCGATCCGGAATCCCTCGAGCAGAAACCCCGAAATACCAAGAAACAGCAAGATCCCGAGAAACGCCCGATCGTCGAGTTGATACCCGCGGCGATCCGTCTCGACATCATCGACCCTGCTGTAGTCGAGCCGATCGGGGGCGTTGCTGCGGACGCGGGCGAGCACTAGGAGTCCGCCGACGAAACCGATACCGAACACATCCAGAATCAGTGCGTAGGAGCTGTAGAACACACCGTTCCAGAACTGCCATTCCGGTTTGTTGAGGATGATCCCGATGATGTCCACATCGATCGCGATGATGGTCGTCCCAATGAGGAGTACAACGAACCCCCAGAACACGAAGAAGTGGGCGACACCCACGACCCGATTGCGCTTGGCGATCGTGCGATTGGAACTGATGTCACCGAGTGCCCGGATGAACCGACCAAAGTCAAGGCGGGCGAGGGGTCGCCCGCGACGGTACTTCCGTATCCTGGCGTAAAACCCCCACGTGAAAATCCCGATCGATGCGGTCGCGAGTACATAGAACAGAATCTTTGTACTGGTACCGAAGTTGAGGAAGATCTCCCGGCCGGGAGTTTCGACGGCTAGCAACATGCCGATCATCAGCCGTCCAAACGCTCTGTGAGTTCAGGGATGAAATCGAACAGGTCCCCCACCCACCCGTAGTGTGCAACACCAAAGATCGGCGCCTGCGGGTCGGAGTTGACGGCAATAATGGTCGCCGAGTCCCGCATGCCCTCAAGATGCTCGGGGGCACCGGAGATACCCAACGCAAGATACACCTTGGGTTTCACTGTGAGTCCCGATTTGCCGACCTGGCGTGTCTTCGGGAGCCAGCCCTGGTCGATGATGGGACGCGAAGCTGCGAGGGGGGCACCCAGCGCATCTGCGAGCTCCTGGGCTTCTTCGATATTGTCCTCCGACTCGATGCCTCTACCGATCGCTACAAGTACTTCACCCGCGGTGATGTCAACATCACCGCCCTCGGGCTCAGCAATGCCGACAAAGGACACGGCGAGGTCCGGGATCGTGACGTCGACGTCCTCGGCCACTGCGGCGCCACCGGAGCGCCCGTCGTCTGCGGACGCAGCTCCGGCGAGCATGGCGAACACCGCTCGTTCGCCATCAACGACGACATCAGCCTCGACCTTCCCCGAGTACAGCTGGCACGTTGCCGACAGTCCCGTCGACGCATCGACGCTGAGGCAGTACGACACCAAGGGCAGGCTGTTCGCGACCGCGACCTGGTTGCCAATCTCCATACCGACGGACGTGTACGGGACGAGCACGAGGGCCGGCTCGCGAGAGGCCACGAGCCCCGAGAAGACGGCAGCGTGGCCCTGTGGGTTAAACGCCCCGAGCGCATCGGTATCCGCTACCAGCACCCGATCGGCTCCACCAAGGGACGCGGCAAGACCTGTCGCACCGGCACCAATCACCGCGGCTTCGACGCTGCCGCCGGTTTGCGCGGCGAGCGTGCGAGCGGTCGCAAGGAGTTCGTACGTGGCATCGGTTACTTCCCCGTTGAGATGTTCGACAAAAACAAGAATATCGTTTGACATGGTGTCTCCTACCTCACCCCTGCGGCTTGCAGAATCTCCAGGACACGGCCCGCTGCCGCCCCCTCGTCACCATCGATCATCTCCGCACCTTCCCCAGCTTCGGGCAGGCGCATACCGGTGATCGTGACACCGGAGGAATTCTCCGGCTGGTCAATCTCGACTTCCTCAAGAGCTCCTGACTCCTGGGCCTGGCGGATGCGGGCGACCGCGACATAACGCGGCGCTTCTCGAGCCGTCTGTATCCCAAGAACGGCTGGCAGCACGACGTCGTAGTCGGCAGTGATCCCAGCCCAGTACTCTTTCGTGACCCGCAGGGAACCGTCCCCGATGGTGGTGCCAACAACCACAGAGACATGCGGCAGTCCGAGGCTGGCGGCAACCAGCATCGCTACCTGGCCGTCGATTTCATCCGACGCCTGGACTCCGGAGAGGATGAGATCGTATCCACCGTCACCAATCGCGGACACGAAGGTTGCTGCTTGGGCATGCGCATCGACAGGATCTAGGTCGTCGCCAAGTTTCTGGGCGGTGTCGGCACCCTTCGCAATTGCAGTGTGCAGCATCTGTTCAACCTCGTCCGCAGAACCAAGGGCGAACGCCGTGAGCGTGCCGCCGCTCTCTTCCTTGAGGAGCAGCCCCTCTTCGAGGGCATGGTCGTCGAACTCGTTGAGCACGTATCCGAGGAAGTCCCTGTCGAGGTCCGCTCCGTCCAGTTCGAGCTCCTCGACCGGGTCCGGTACGGCCCGCATCAACACAGCAATCTTCATTCCGTCTCCTGTTTCTTCACGCTGTTGACAAACCCATCGCCTCGGCCAGCAACTCCGAAATGTCACGCACCACGAGCGCTCCATCGTTGTTGGTGGACTTCACCGCATCCTCAAAGCGAGACACTTCATACGGGCACACGACACACAACGTGTCCGCCCCTGTCTCAACCGCTTCGAGGACACGTTTCTCGGACAACCGCATCGATTGGTGTTCCGCGGCGAGGCCATCAAGCCACATCCCTCCCCCACCTCCGCCGCAGCAATAGCCGTTCTGTTTGTTTCGCCACATTTCGACGAAGTTCGCACCTGGCAGTGCTTCGATGAGATCGCGCGGTGCGTCGTATTCGCCGTTGTGACGCCCGAGGTAACAAGGATCGTGGAAGGTCACCGTGCTGAGTACGTCCTCCGATAGGTTCAGATCGCCGATCCGGTCCGCAAGGAACCGGGCGTAGTGCTCGACGTTGTAGTTCCCTCCGCGTTCCGGGTATTCGTGAACGAACGCGTTGTATGCATGCGGATCTGTCGTGAGCAATACATCAAATTCGTAGCTGTTCAACGCCTCGATGTTCTGATCAGCAAGCATCTCGAAAAGCCCTTGCTCGCCGGCGCGCAACATCGAATCTCCGTCGTGGCGTTCCTCGGCTCCGAGGATCGCAAAGTCGATCCCAAGTTTCGTGAGCACGCGCGCAAGACTCCTTGAAGCCTCCATGCCCCTGGGGTGATACGACGGGTAGTCGCTGACCCACCAAAGCACATCAACCTTTCGTCCGAGTTCCGAGACAAGTGGCACGTCCACTTCGAGACCCTTGGTCCAGGCGATCCGCCGCTTGGGGTTCTTTCCGAGCGGATTCCCGTACCGTGCTGTTTTCTCGAAGACATCCTGCAACTCAGCTGGCACAGCACCCTCGAGGACTGCTTCCTTGCGTGCCGCGGGCATGATCTGGAGCATGTCCACTTCCTTCGGACATACCCGCAGACAGTTGGCACACGTCGTGCACAACCACAGATCATCGCTCGTGAAAAAGTCCATTCCAACTTGAAGTTTTCGGAAGATCTTGCGCGGCCCGTAGTCACCTACGTGATCAACCGGGCAGACCCCAATACACTGTGAGCACTGGTAGCACCACCCCATCGACTCGCCACCGTCGAGGTCCGTCACCCGATCGAGTTGGGCGACGTCGTAGTCGAAAATGACTCGCTGCTCGAACATCCGGTTCCAATGCCCGGAGATGTCGACACCGTCAAGTTCGAATGTCTCATGCTCGCGGACCCGCGATGGGTCAATCTTGGGACTGACGTCTCTTCCCATTACGCAACCTCCGCAATCAGGGGGAATCTGTTGACTCCGTGCAGGCGACGTACCAGGTCACCAAGTTCGGGAACGATCCTGTTGAACTCCTGGGTCATTCGCATCCGCAGCGTCGTGTACATGTACACCGAATACACCGCGGCAAGGAACACATCTGTTCCGAACACACCGTGTCCCTCCGTGCGGAAGCCCGCAGCTTCACCAACACCGTCGAGGAATGCCATGGCGATACCGATCCGTCGGTAGGTCTCGGCTATCGAACCACCATTCAAATCGACCTCTTCCATCACAACCAGCGGTAAAGCACCTGTGGCAGTCTGGGGATTCCACATCCAGCGTGTCCAAAGCCAGTATCGGTCCGGATCGGTGAAGTGCAGCAACTCCGATCCGAGATCATGACCGGTTCCCGGCGGTAGGTTCCGGCCGATGTTGTCGATCAAAGAAGCGAACTCCTCAAGGCGCGCACCGGGTGACATGTCCGCATACAGCAATCCACGCACGCTGCGCCTGAAACCTTCCAGAGTCAACGTGTTGAGAATAAGGTTCGCCTTGCGCCGGGTGGAAAATACAAGCCGCAGAATCGCCGTCGCAGTGGCCTCGCCGAGAGATCCAATGGCATCCACCGCAAGCGCCTCGCGAAAGAACTCGGACTTTGCCTCCAGGCGACCCGCAATGTCCCCAAGGTCATGTGCGGACACCTTCTCTAACGCCATGCGCGTGAACTCCTGCGCAGTCGGCGTATCGATAACCTGCCCGTTGAGTATCGGGTCGGTCTTCACACCGGTACCGCCACTGATCGCAGGAGAGCAACCGCCTTCGCTGCTGCCGCACCCGCAGACGAGATCGAGTCGTCAAGGTCGGCTGGACCCGTTGCGGCTCCGGTAGCAAAAATCCCGGGTACGGTCGTCGTGACCGTATCAAGAATGTCATGCGCTGTCTCGACAAACCCATACTTGTTGGTGGGCAGGTTGAGGATGCCTGACATTGCGGTAGTCCCGGCGCTCGGCTCCATGCCAACAGCGAGGATCACCATGTCCATCGGGACCTCCATTGGGCGTCCCATGGTGGTGTCCTCGCCCCGTACGACAAGGCGGCCATTCTTCGGGAGAATCTCGGTAATGATCCCCTTGACGTAGTTGACCTTGTGCTGTTCCTGGGCCGGCCAGTAAATCTCGTTCTCCCAGTATCCGTACATGCGCATGTCGATGTAGAAGATGAAGACGCGTGCATCGGGGACCATCTCCCGGATCTCAATTGCCTGTTTCGACGAAATCCCGCAACACACCTTTGAGCAGTACTCGTTGCCGATCTGGCGATCCCGCGATCCCACGCATTGAATGAATGCGACGCGCTCGGGCGGTTTGCCCGTCGATGGTGTGACGAAGTTTTCGTCCTTCAACATCTTCTCGGCTTCCGCGATCGTGATGACGTCGGGAAGCTCGTAGTACTGGTACTGCTGGGTCTCACGGCCCGGATCGAAGTGCTTGAAACCGGTGGCGAGAATGATCGCTCCAGCGGAAATCGACTCTTCGGCCCCATCTGACGTCAGTGTCACGGCGAAGTCCCCCAACTCCCCTTCAACCGAGGTCACCTCCGTTCCGACGCGCATTTCGATGAGCTCGTTGGATGTCACCGCGCCAACCATCTCCCCCATGGCATCCGACGCAGAACGAAAGTGGTGCGTCAGCGCCGCGTAGTCGGAATGAACTGGCATACCACCGGCGACCCCCATCTTTTCGACAAGCGTCACCGGGCTTCCCAGCTCCGCCGCGAGGCGCGCCGCCTCAAGCCCGGCCGGGCCAGCCCCAATCACCACGACACGATCACTTGGCATCTGCGTCCTCCCAACTGAGGTACTCGATTTCGCCGCTTTCAAGGCGCTTTAGATCCCCCTCGAACTCGACCCAGGCTTTCTCCCAATCGATCCCCATCTTCTCCAGCAGCGCCGTGTAGTCCGTGGCGTGCCAATGAAGCTGGACAATTCGATACGGATGGGCGCCCATTGCGAGTGCCGCATACTGTGCGTCCGATAGCACCGGCACACCAACGTTGCGCTGGTGTGCCCTGGCAGCAAATTGGCTCTTGTCGAGCGTCGTGACGCACCCCGTGTCGTGAGTAATGACGACGTCCGGGTTCGCCTCTTCTTTCATGATCTCGATCTTTCGCTGAGTCGCGAACGAACGACTGAAGTCTCTTTGCACGAGAATGTGGCGGAACCCGAACCCACAGCAATCGAAGAACGTGCTGTAGTCACCGACCGTGGAACCAAGCGCTTCGACAATGCCGGTAACCGTCGCGGTTCGCTGTCCCCCATAGATATCAGGGTCGTAGATGGCGTCCTCGGTGACGAGCTTGTAGTAGTGGCAGGCGGGGTGGATGGACGCAGTGATCGAGGAGAAGTCCCGTACCTGTTTCTTCGCGATCCGGTCTCGCATGGCGTGAATCCACTCCGAGTAGTGGACGATCTCCTCTGGAACCACCAGCGGTTTGTTGAGCTTCGCCATGATGTCGCGAACTTTTCGCCGCAGCTCCGGATGGTGAACGATCTCCTGGCGGGTCTCCTTGTAATGCCCGTACGACGTACCGCAGTGGATCATCGGGAAATAGCCGGTCTCATACGCCGCCGCAAAGTTCCTCGACGCAACCGCGGCTTGAGCAACGGCGTTCGAGGTCGCGGACGCGTAGTAGTTCCACGCCGTGCACGAGGTCTGGTCCGTTGGATCGACGTAGTTCATGCCGAACTGTCGGTTGAGCCAGAAGATTGATGTCGAATAACCCGGAATGTGACCGCATTGACCGCACGACTTGTGATGCCAGGTCATCTGCTCGGGGATCTTCTTCGTTCGACCGTACTTGGTCATCACCTCGATGTACGGCCCCGGCACGCGCTGCACAATTAGCTCGCCGGCCTCTTCGAGCTCGTAGAGCTGCTCGCGGATGTCCTCAGTTGGTGCGTCCGCCGGGTTCGGAAGCGGAGGCTTCCGTATCGCAGACAAGGGGATGGATGTTGATTCAATCATTGATCTCGCTCCTAAACTTCGTAGCCTGCGTCCTCGAGGGTTTCTTCCATCACGTCAAGAATGATCATGTGTAGCCCCTCGTCTGCCTCCGCAATCATGTCCATGACGTCCGAGTGGAGCCATATCAGGTAGAGCTCAATGAGCGTTTCGTTGGACACCTGCCAGCTCATCTCCGTCGTGTGCAAGGTCTCCGGTGGCAGCGCTCGACGCCACAGCTCGAGGTTGTCGGACGTCTTCTCAACGTCGGGACCCCAGTCTGGAAACGCATCGGGTTGGAGCATGTCCGGCGATATCTGGGTACCGGTCGTCATGATCTTGTACACCACACGGCCGTATCCTTCGAGAGCTTCCTTTGCCGTGCCCAGCCCGTTGCGGACGGCGACCTCGCGAAGCAACGTTATTAAACCTCCGGGCGAATTCTCTCGAGGGCACCGGTTGCAGGAGAAACACTGCGAGCAGTTCCACACATCGTCATTCATCTGTTCGTAGATGAGCTCGACATCCTCACGCGCGGCAGCCTGAGCAATCTTGCGTGGCGAAAAATCGTAGAACTTCGCCGACGGACAGGCCGCGACACAGATACCGCACTCGTAACAGCCGTACAGGTAGTCGGCGAACCGATCGTCTGCCTTCACTTCTTCCCACAGGGCCAGCTTGTCCTCGTAGGCGACGTCGAGGTAACTGTGTGGCGAGAGTGTCGCTCCGGGATCGGCGGTGAAGCGTGCTGGAGGTGCAGTGACTGACATCAGAAGCTGATCACCGCATCGGCTTCAGCGGCCATGTCATTGAACGCCGCACCACCGATCATCTGGACACCGTCCATAAGATCCTCCATTGCGAGATCGTTGAGATCGAGCGACGGTTGACATACGAGAAGGTTTACACCCGTCTCCACGGCAAGGTCGATAAAGCTCGACAACGGTGCGCCGCCCTCTTTCACCGTCAGATCACGGCTGTCCTTGCGCAGCAGTGTGGGGCCGTGCATCGTGAAGTAGATCGACACTTCCATGTCCATGGCGGCCGCTGCGGTAGCCAGGTAGAAGGGTGTCGCTGCCTTTGATGCCTCATCGATCCCGTGCGTCTGTACGTAGAGAATCTTCGGATCGTCATCCACTCGGGCCTCCTTTTCTTGTATGGATCCAGTCTCGTTGGTCAGATGAACAGGGCGAGGTCAGCGTCGGCGGCGAAGTCAAGAAAGGCCGCGGCGCCGAGACATGTCGCCTGGGGCATGATGTCTTCCTGCTTGACGTTCATGACGCCCATCGTGGTTGCGCACGCATAGAACTCGACGCCACTTTCGAGGCACAGCTCCATCATCTCGTCGAAGTCCGGGATGTTCGAATCCTTCATCCAACCCCGCATCATCTTCGTTGCGACTGTCGTCATGCCCGGCAGCATCGAGATGAAGTTCGGAACTCCGAATTCCTTCCCCTTGAGTGGCGGCGGTGCCGCAGCATTGCCGAGAGGCGACACCTTCAGGGAATGCATACGCTTGGTATTCACCATGTCGAGGCCGTAGAAGGTGCAGAAGATACCGACCTCCCACTCCAGGGCGGCGGCGGTAGTTGCCATGATCAGGATCGGGTAGACCTCATCAAGCCCACCCTTTGAGGCGACGAGCGCCATCCTCTTCGACTTTTGTCCGGCATCGGGGTCCGGCTCTTCGAGCGTAAAAGGCTTCTCACCTGGGGATGTCATTGTTCGCCCTCCATCATTTCGTACGGCGGAACCAGAAGCGGTATTCACCATCTCCGGCGGTTTGTTCGATGAGTTCGTGACCGGTTTGCCGAGCCCATGCCTCCATGTCTGGTGGGGCGCCAGGGTCGGTGGCAACCATTTCAAGCACTTGTCCGACGTCGATCGTCTTGATCGCTTTCGACGTCTTGACAACGGGAATCGGGCACAGGAGTCCTGTGCAATCGAGCAGCTCGTCAGAGGCAATAGTCATGGCATCCTCCTCGTGCGGAGAGTGCCCGACCTGTGTCGGAATCATGTCTCCGTACATTCGCATTTGCGCATATGTCGATGGCATTATGAAACATTGACTGTCGTCGATGCAAACAGTTTCCGAAAACGCGCCAGATCCTGATGCCCCAGTCGGTGACGCCCGGAGCCTGAAACGGAGGCATGACACACGAACCCACGATGCTTTGACCGCAAGTTTTCGGGGCTACGGGGTAGCCAAATCACCGAATTCGTGCCATAGTTTCCGCCATGTCACAAATCAGAGACGAGCTCAACCAGCTCCACGCGAGCGTCTGCAAGGGGTTCGCAGATCCCAAGAGGCTCATACTTATTAACGCGTTGCGGGACGGCGAACGATCGGTCTCCGACCTGTGCGAGACGACGGGGATCTCCCAGTCGAACGCCTCTCAGCATCTTTCGATCCTCAAAAGCAAGGGGCTCGTAACCAACCGGCGCGAGGGCCAACGCGTGTTCTACTCAGTCACGTCACCGAAGATCAACGAGGCATTGGACCTCTTGCGCGAGGTCATGGCAGAACAACTCCAGCTGTCCGTAGGGGTAGCGGCGCGTCCAACGACGTCTCCCTGACCCGGGTCGAAACCAGCCAGGCGACCCGCAACCCGCAAACTGAACCACTCGTGTAGAGCCGCGGAGTTCATCGTCGTGCGCGTTCACCCCGTTGCAACACGAGCGAGCGCGACCGGGCAAGTCCCCCGACAAACGCCCCCGAACGATCCCTAGTGGGTGGCCGTAGTTTCGTCGTGTCCATCGGCATCGGGATCGCCATCCTCGGCATGGTCGCCGGGGGTGGCGTCCTCGGCGTGGTCCGCGGTGCCATCCGCATCGTGATCGGCGAACGCAGCAATATCGTATCCCGGACCGCATGCGGCGGGTCCGTCGGTCGTCGCTGCCTCATCATGATCTTCGGCACCGTCTTCGTCGTGATCCGCAGGTGCTTCGTCGTGCCCGGCAGGCGCGTCAGTACTGTCGTTGTGTGCTCCGGCGGGGACGTTCAGCATGTCACGCCAGTCCGGCCTGTCGGGAGCCGTCTTCTCCCACGATCGCACGCAGGCGACAAGTGAAGCTATCTGCTCCTCCGTGAGTGGACCCCCGAACTGCTGTGAGTAGGCCGACATTTCGGTGCCGGGGATACCCGAACTTGCGATTGAAAAAATCTGCTCATCGCTAACGATCGTAAGAAACTGGGTTGAGTTGAGAGCAGGAGCATCGACGCCCTGCCCATACGAACCGTGGCATGAGGCGCACGTCGCTGACCACAGGGCCTCACCAGCAAGCGCGAGGTTGGATTGGGCTGTCTCGTCGGCGGCCGCACGGGCAGCCGGTTCGGAGAACCGATAGATCGGGAATGCCAACAACCCAATGACCATCAGGACAAGCCCGGCGATCATCCAGGAGTTGGTGCGGTGCTCAAGTTGTGTGTCCTTA
This sequence comes from Actinomycetota bacterium, assembly GCA_013151445.1. GTDB lineage: Bacteria > Actinomycetota > Acidimicrobiia > Spongiisociales > UBA5794 > BMS3BBIN02. The sequence goes on along the minus strand of JAADIG010000014.1, from coordinate 24,314 downwards.
GATGGCATTCGTTGCTCCTACCCTGCCGTCGGATCGAGGCACTCGGGCCCCTTCGGAGGTTCGTTGATCGTTTCGGGTGAGCCCGCCGGGGCACCGCGGATAATCTTCGAAGTATCCGGGACCACGACGCCATTGATGATGGTGAACTCAAAGCGATCCATTCCCCGCGGTGCGGGACCACGGCGGTACTCTCCCTTACGGTTGTATACCGACCCGTGGCAGGGACATTCGAACTGACCCGATGTCTCACACCACGGCACTTTGCAGCCGAGATGCGGGCATTTCCACCATATCGCCTCGGTCGCACCCTCGATCTCTGTGAGGTACCCGCGCATTGCCGGTATCTCAAGCACTGAGTCCGTCGGGATCTTATCCGGGCTGACGGTCGCTACCGGCCCGCCAGACTGCCCAGCAACCGGCTGTAGGAAGTCCCATGAAGTCCAGGCCGCAGCACCGGCCATGACTCCGAGGCCCCACGTCCATAGACGTGCAAGAAAATGTCGTCGGTCTAGGTCTTCACTCATAGCTCTCCATACCATTCTTGCCATGGCCACACCCAGCCCCAGTTCGGGCCGCGGAAGGCGAATCCGATCAGTGTCAAGATAATCCAGGCCACCATGAAGATGGTGAACGTTGCGACGGCGATCCTGCGGTTTCTCATACGCGTGTCGGGATTGCGGTCGATGAATGGCAGTGCGAGCAGGCCCACGATAATTGCCCCGGGGACAAGCACACCTGCGACCAGCGGATGGAAGCGGGAGAGCAGTTCCTGGAGGGCCGCAAAGTACCACGGAGCTTTTTCCGGGTTCGGTGTGACGGATGGGTTCGCCATCTCCTTGAGCGGCGCATTGAAGAAGAGCGAGATACCCAGAACGAACACCATCACTGCCAAGGCCACCACTCCGTGGCGGATGAGCAGGTGAGGCCAGACCATGACGGAGTCTTCTTCTTCGGGGACCTTTCGATCGCCGACTAGGGGTTTACCCTCAACGAAGCCCAATACTCTGACGTTGCTGGGCTGGGTCGGTTTGTCGTCACTCACTGGCAACCTCCATGTCGAGCATCGAGTCTTTACGCCAGCGCCACAGGTGGATCATGATGATCCCCACGAGCAATGTTGGCAACACCGCTACGTGGAGCACATAGAACCGCAGCAGTGTTTGCGCCCCTACCTCGGTCCCGCCAAGCAACATCCCACCGACGGTTCCGCCAATGAATGGGACGAACTCGGTCATCGACGTTCCAATCGTGACTGCCCAGTACGCCAACTGGTCCCAGGGCAACAGATACCCGGTGAAGGAAAGCAGCAACGTGAGGACCAGCAGAACGACACCCACGATCCAGTTGAACTCGCGTGGAGGTTTGTAGGCACCCCGGTAGAACATCCTCGCCATGTGTGCCGCAACGGCGAGCACCATGAGGTGTGCCGACCAGCGGTGGATGTTGCGAATGTATTGGCCGAAAGCGACCTTGGTCTGGAGGAAGATGATGTCCCCGTATGCCGTCGAGGGAGATGGGACATAGAAGAACATGAGGTAGATGCCGGATGCGATCAGCGACCCGAAGAGCACCATCGAGGCAACTCCAAGGAACCAGGACCAGCGGAAGCTGATCTGCTCGCGGCGCATCCTCACCGGATAGATGTGGAGCAGGAAACTACCCCAATGTGCCGCGGCGCGGTCACGGTCGGTGACACGCCGCGGTGTGCGCCAAATGGCACGACCCGGCGCTGATTTGCGTATCGTATCCATCAGACTCACGCGCTACCTCCCACGGGTATTGGCATCTTCAAATCTATCGGCATCGACACACCATCTGGTACGCCGACCCCCGACCATACCCCCATGGACAAGGCATTTGTTGGGCACCGCTCAATGCAGAGAGCGCACCTGATACACGCCGTTTCGTCAAGCAGGAGTGCCGATACTCCGACCCGTTCCGGCTCGACCTCGGGTCCCGGAACGATAGAGATAACCTTGACGGGACACACATCGACACACAACGCACAGAGCACACACTTCTCTGGCTCAAGCAGGATGTTGGCGAAACAGCGCAAACACCGCTGTGCCTCGCAGCGAGCTTGGTCCGGGGTGAGACCGATTTCGACTTCGGTTAACCCGATGCGGCGATCGGTTGGAATCGTCGGTACAACCGCACGGTCGATCTCGTCATAAAGGTCGTCGAAACGATGGAACTGCTGGAGTTTTACCATCTGGCCCTTGGGCCGCTTCTCCGCGTCACCGCCGAACGCCTCATGGATCTGGGAGGCGGCCTTCCGGCCATCTGCGATAGCGTCGATCAGGCTACGGGGCCCATGTGCGGCGTCACCACCGGCCCACACCATGGGCACGGATGTCGCCAGGTCGTTGTCGCCGACCCGAATCGTTTTGCGCTCAGTGATCTCGGGACCGTCGTCACCGATGGCTGCCACATCGACCGCTTGACCGATCGCGAGGATGACCGTGTCCACATCGATGGTCGAGACATCGTCCTTGTCAAACACCGGCGCAAACCGGCCATCGTCGTCGAACACCGACCGCACACCAATGGTTTCAAGACCGACCACTTTGCCATCTTTGGCAAGGATGCGCGCAGGGCCGCGGCGGTGAATGAAGTCGATGTTCTCCTTGATCGCCTCTTCAAGCTCGAATTCGTCGGCCGGCATTTCCTTCTTCGACTCAAGCGATACGACCGTAACGTGCCGTGCCCCCGACCGTGCCGCGGTTCGGGCGGCGTCGAGAGCAGCGGTCATCGTGGACCTATCGGAACCCGGATCCGATGCCTTCGCCTCGTACGCATCGGTCCGTAGTGCGGTTCTTGCTGCATCCATTGCAACGTCACCACCACCAATGACCACCACTCGTTCACCGACATCGACCGAGAAGCCGCGGTTGACGTTGATGAGGAATTCGATGGCGCGCAGCACACCGTCGGCCTCGTGACCCTCGAGATTGAGCCCCCGCCCTAAGGTTGCGCCGATAGCGACGAGGACCGCATCGTGACGATCCTTGATCTCCGCAAACGTGACATCGGTGCCGAGTTTCACATTCGTCTGCACCTCGACACCCATGTCGATGATCGACTGGATCTCCTTTGCGATGAGGTCACGGGGAAGCCGATACTCGGGGATTCCCATAACCATCATGCCACCGAGGGTGTCCGTAGCCTCGTAGATGGTGACGGAGTACCCGAGCTTGCGAAGGTCATGTGCGGCCGAAAGCCCACAGGGACCGCCGCCAATGATTCCGATGCTCTGGTCGCGCTCAAACTGCGGAGCGGAAGCGACCTGGCTGACAAGAGAAGCATCGCCAGCCTCGATACCGAACTGCTCAGTGACAAATCGTTTGAGTGCCCTGATGGCGATCGGTGCGTCGAGAGTTCCGCGGCGACAGGCGTCCTCACACGGGGCAGCACAGACACGTGCGCACACGGAAGCAAAAGGGTTCGGAAGTCTTGCGGTGAGGTAGGCGCCCTCGTCGTCACCGTCGGCGATAGCGGCGACGTACAGGCCTGCATTGGTATGTACCGGGCATGCCGCCAGGCACGGGATGTTGACATCGAAAAATTCGAGGTCCTGTATCCCCATCAGATCAGCCCGCGACGCTGAGCGTTACGGAGTGCCCACATTCCGAAGAGGAGCGCAACGCCCCAAGTACCAACCGCACCAATGTCCTGGATGAGGGGGTCGCTCATCCGCAGCGGGCCGGTGAGTAACCACGACGGCAACCACATGGTGGCGAGCGCAAAATATAGGAAGATGCCCGCGCTCTTCAGCCACACCATCGATCGAGTCTCATTCCTACCCACGAGCCACTACCCCTCGATTGCCTTCGTTACATCGATACTGCCGATGACAGGTCTGTTTGTCAACCCGAGACGACACCGGGCTACTCACACGGCTCATTCCCCGGAACTCTCGCCTGGTCGGCATCGCAAAACATCACCGTTCCGACGTCACCCAGCGACCACTAGAGCCGCCGGATTACACAAGGGTTCGCCATTCGAAATGCCAGAAGGGGACGGCTCAGTTGGCGTCGCACGGCTCCTATTGCTGCTCTTCGGCGCGACGCCGCTCGGCTTCCTGCTGCTCGATATATATGGCTCCCGTTCCCATCGACACCGCATGGAAGCCGCCATCGACGTGTACGATTTCGCCAGTCGTCGCCATCGACCAGTCCGAGAGCAGAACACAGATCATGCGGGCCACCGGGTCCGGGTCGAAAACGTTCCACCCGAGCGGTGCCTGGTCGCGCCATGCAATATCGAACAGATCAAAGTGTGGAATCGACTTTGCGGCAACCGTACCGAGCGGACCCGCCGCAACCAGGTTGGCGCGGATTCGATCATCCCCCAGGTAGAACGCCAAATATCGGTTCACTGACTGCAGGGCCATCTTGGCGACACCCATCCAGTCGTACATTGGGAACGCTTGGCTATTATCGAAGTCGAGTGCGACGACGGCGCCACCTCCGGCTTTCACAAACAGCGGTCGCAGTGCCACGGTCATCGTCTTGTAGGAGAACGCCGACGTTACGAACGCCGTCGCGGCGCTCTCCGCCGGCGCTTCCAGGAAACTACCCCCGAGTGCATCCGCTGGTGCAAACGCGATCGCATGCAGGGCGCCGTCAACGCCACCCCACTTTGCATCCAGGCGAGCAACCATTGCGTCGACCTGTTCCTGGTTGTTGATATCGAGTTCGATCACCTCGGCCTCGTTGGGCAGACGGCGCGCCGAGCGCTGGGTGAGACGCAGACCGCGGCCAAACCCGGTGAGCACGACTTCGGCGCCTTCTTCCTGGGCAACCCTTGCGGCGTGCCACGCGATGGAATCGTCAGTGAGCACCCCTGTTATAAGCAGACGTTTCCCCTCAAGCAGCATCAGTTGATCTCCTCTTTAGGCCTTAGTTGACATTCGCCCATGCGCGAAATCCCAGGCCCATCACAAATAACAGAAGCAAACCATAGGACAGTGCGGGTTTGCGGGCCATCTGGGCTCGATAGACGTAGGCAATTGCGAGCGTAATCGAAGCAACAATGCCATAGAACATGTGGAATGCGTTGCCGGGAACGATTCCCGAATTGAACAAGATCACGCCGGCCCCGACCTGGATCAGCACCGCCGCGATCGCTAACCCGCGGGCAACACCAAACGCTCGACCCGGTGTCCTTTTTGCGAACGCCAGGCCGAGTCCCCAAACACCAACCAGTCCGGTGGTCACAACGGTCACATAGAACCAATTTGCATGAAAGCTACGCATGGAGACGAGACTAGCCCCGTTGTCGGCAAGCAACCACACCGGCCAGCGCTGGGTCGATTTGTCTCCCTATCGGTCGCGCAGGAGACGCCGGAGAATCTTGCCGGATGCGGATTTCGGGATCTCGTCAATGAATTCAACAAGGCGGACCTGCTTGTAGGTCGCAACTCTTTGCGCGACAAAGTCCTTCACCTCCTGGTCGGTCACTTCACTCCCTGGAGTCCGGACGACGAATGCCTTGGGGAGCTCACCCGCCCCGACGTCGGGAACCGGTACCACCGCCACGTCTGCAATACCGGGATGTGAGATGAGCAGTGCTTCAAGTTCCGCCGGCGGAACTTGGAACCCCTTGTATTTGATGAGTTCCTTGAGCCGGTCGACGATGTAGAAATGATTGTGTTCGTCTACCCGGGCAATGTCACCGGTGTGGAACCATCCGTCCGAATCGATGCAGTCCACGGTTGCTTCCGGATTGTTGAGATAACCCTTCATTACTTGCGGTCCCCGGAGCCACAGTTCACCGTCGGTGTCGATTCCGCAATCCTCACCGGTCTCGGGGTCGACGATTCGTGCTTCGGTGTTGGGAACGAGCACACCAATGGAGCCCGGCCGATAATCACCGGGCAACGTGCCGTGGCTCACCGGTGATACTTCCGTGAGTCCGTACCCCTGCACGACATCGGCTTCGATCCGGCGGGCCGCTTCCTCGGCGAGGTCGGCACCGAGAGGGGCCGCACCCGACACCACACGCTGCAACGCCGACAGGTCGTAGTTGTCAACAAGTGGATGTTTCGCCAGTGCAAGAATGATCGGCGGAACCAAGTACGCATGGGTCACTTTGTAATCCTGGAGGATCTCCAGGAAGTGGACAAGGTCGAACCGGGGCATCGTTACTGCTGTGGATCCACCCATGGCGATCCCGTTCATCAGGACCTGCATGCCATATATGTGGAAGAAGGGCAGCACAGCAACGGCAACCGCATCGCCCACGGACCCAAACACGGGCTGCGCTTGTGCCAAGTTAGCTACCAGATTCCGGTGGGTGAGTTCGACGCCCTTGGACAAACCCGTCGTTCCCGATGAATACGGCAGCACCGCGACGTGGGTCGCCGGGTCGACGGCCACCGGTGCTGCGATGGGATCGCTTGTTTTGAGTGCCTCAAACGATGTAAAACCCGGCACGTCACCGATCGTGTAGATAGTCTCAATTCCGGACGCGGCAGCTGCCGCCGCAGAGGTTTCGACGAACATGGCGTCGCAGATGATCATCGATGCGCCCGAGTCGTTCAGCTGGTGCGAGATCTCCTCGACCGTGTAGGTCGGGTTGAGCGTGGTGACCGTACCCCCGGCTGTTACGGTCCCATGAAAAGCGAGGGCGTAATCCGGGGAGTTGGCGGCGATCACCGCGACCACACCGTTCGCGGGTAGGCCAGCGGCGATGAGACCCCCGGCGACACGGTAGATACCATCGATCGCCCCGGCGTACGTCAGTACATCTCCGGTTGTGCCGTCGATCAGATACGGCTTCTCGCCGAGTTCGCCAGCTTTGGCGAAGGCTGCCTCGGTGACCGTCACATCGCCGAACACTACGTCCGGTTCGGGACTGCGGAAAACGATCGACATGGTGACTCCTCAACTACGGGTGCGCAACACCTTATCTCGCGTTGCCGTCGCTTGCTGGTGGGGTTGGAACGGCAGTTCGCTGGGATCAGTTAGGTTATTGCCATGATTGAGCTCACTACTACTGACATCGCCCACGGCGGTGAAGCCATCGCCCGTTTGAATGGCAAAACACACTTCGTCGCAGGGGCTCTCCCGGGGGAGGTGGTGCTCGCCAGCGTGGTCCGAGACAAGGGGTCGTGGGCACGCGCCGACCTCGTTGAGGTACGTCAGCCTTCACCCGATCGAATTGATCCACCGTGCCCGCACCATGGAGTATGTGGCGGTTGCCAGTGGCAGTTCGCTCCCCACGCGCTTCAACTCGGCTGGAAACAGGAGATCCTCGCTGGCCAGCTCTCCCACATCGGCGGCATCGACCCGGCGGTTGTTCGACCCGCGATCGCACCCAGCGAGGGATACCACTACCGCAACCGCATGGATTTCAAGGTACTCAATGGTCGGCTGGCGTTGACAAAACGACGAAGCCGCGACCTCACCCCGATCGATTCCTGTCACATCAGTGCCCCACGGATTGCTGAGCTCGCCGCAAGACTCGGCCCGCTCGATGGTGTGCAGCAGATCACCCTCCGGGTATCACACGCCACCGATGACATCGTCGTCGTCATAAGGGGGAGGGTCCCTGCCCATGCGGGAGAGTGGCAGGTCGACGTCGGGCATCGTGACCGGCGCGAATTTTCGCCCGTCATCGGAGATTGCACCATGATCGAACGCATCGGTGACGTCGACCTCAGGATCAGCGGTGATGCTTTTTTCCAGAACAACACACTCGGTGCCGAGGTCATGGTTTCGCTCGTGACCGAGATCCTGGAGATCGATGAGACCGACACGTTGCTTGATGCCTACGCCGGCGGTGGCCTTTTTGCGGCGACCGTGGGGCAACCGGCCGAACGGGTCCTCGCCATCGAATCACATCCGCTAGCGGTACGGGATCTGCGCCGCAACCTCAAACGGCACCTCGGTGACGCTGGCGAGGTCGTCCGCGGGACGGTTGAGGACCGGGTCGAATCGCTCGACGAGTATTGGACAAAAGCGATTGTCGATCCACCCAGAACCGGTCTTGGCGCCGACGGGGTTGCGGCGGTGACCGCAGCTACTCCGAGCCGGATCGCCTACGTGTCCTGTGACCCGGCGAGCCTGGCGCGCGATGCGAAGTTGCTCGACGAGTATGGGTACACACTGGAGCACTGCACGCCGGTCGACATGTTCCCGCAGACGTTCCACATTGAGTCTGTTGCTAGTTTCGTGCTCAAAGATGGCACCGACTCTGACACCGATTGAACGCTGTCGGAGTGGCGAATTCAGAGCTCGTCGAGGAACTGTTGGCGTTTGCCGGCAAACTCTTCGTCGGAAATGACACCATCTCTGTGGAGCTGGGTAAGCCGTTCAAGTTTGTCCATGGGATCGGTGTCTCTTGAAACGATCGGGGCGGTCGGGGAATTCTTGGACCCTCCGCGGGTTCGCAGCTCTCGGGTCTTGTAGAGCAGCGACTGAAAATCCTCCGGGTGAGGGATATCGGAGAACCGGCTCTGCCCACTCTCCCCTGCGGATTCGATCAACAGATCACCCGATTTGAGGACCCGTTCGAAGATGTTTTGGCTGAACATGACGTCGTTGATGTTCTCCAGCGGGATTTCGATTCCGCTGCGCGAGAGGATCCCGTTGCGGGTGATGAGCCGCTCCGACGTCAGGATGTACCCGGTGAACCACCAGGACACGAACGGGATAATCGCCGCAGGAATGAGTGCGATGGCCACGATCCCCGTGGTGATCAGGTCAATTGTGCGGTCGTCCGGTGGAACCCGGTAGATGAGCCACACCGCAACGATCCCGGCGACGACCCACAGCACCGGAATGAGCAGCATCCGCCAATGCGGACGGAACTGCGAAATGATGGTCTCGTCTTCGGTGAGTAATCGTTCTGGATACGCCATGTTTCAAGCCTAGCGGGTGAGAGCCTCGTTCTCGTGGCGTGGCGCACGCTGGGCCCCGAACGCGGAGAAACCAGGAACGCGCCCACGACTCCCCCTCACCAACCCTCACCCACCGGCACCACCAAGACGCGCCGCGGGAACACAAACGATCCCGGTAGCTGCGAACCTCGCAAAGCTCGGTTCGTTGCTAGAACGGCAACGTCGCAGGCTCCGTTGCTTACGGGTTCTAGGACGAACCCGAAACCCGCAAGAACAACATCACACCGGGTCTGAACGCGGAGAAACCAAGAACGCGCCCACGACTCCCCCTCACCAACCCTCGCCCACTGACACCACAAAGACGCGACTCGGGGAACACAAACGATCCCGGTAGCAACGTCGAGGACGAATAGGACTCGACGGCAGCGGTGAACCGAGCACAGTAACTCAAAACGCGGAGAAACCCCGAGGAAGCTTTGGCCGAAACCTCTGCCCTCTCGGGGTGTTCTCACTGGTGGGTACCGAAATACCTACCGTGTCCGCTCTTTCAACCTTTGGACCCGAAAGCCCTCTAGCCGTTGCGCCACCGAAGCGGTACACCGGCCGCTCAATGAGCGGTCGTCCGTTTGGACGACTGGGTCGTCCCGAAGGCCTTCCCAGCGGAGTTTCCCGAAGGATTCTCCTGAAGTTCCCCGAAGGGTTCTCCGACTTCCACCTCCGAGGAGGCGGTTGCCACTCTCTTTCGAGAGATTCATCGATGTGGTTTCCCGCATCGACAAGCACAACATACGACCTGACTAGACGATTCGCAAGTCAAAATGATAGTTAGTTTTCGCGACTCAAGGTTTTGATTCGCGAACTGGGATTGGGGGCAAGAAGTGTGGGATAACTCGGTCGGCAAACAGCTCCAATGACCGCCCCCAGACGGCATCTGGGAAGTACGCGATCACATATCCGCAGCCGACGGCAGCATATTCGTCGAGCCTCTCAATCACCTGATCAACGGTTCCGACGGTGAACCTCGACGCATATTCCTCGCCTGATATCGATCGTTGCTCCCCTGCCCGTTCTGCGATCGTGTGGACCTCAGCATCCGTTTCGCCGACAAGCACCTCGAGGTGGACGCTGCGGACGATCTCGCCCGGGTCTCGTCCGATATTGTCGCAATGTTGGTCGAGGATCGCCGACTTCCTGGCGAATGTTGCAGGGTTGGCAGCAAAGTTTGCGTAGTCGGCCTTTTCTGCCACCAGCCGAAGAGTGAGTTTCTCGCCACCACCCGCGATCCAAAGTGGGGGACGAGGTTCTTGGAGTGGTTTTGGACGGTTGATGGCCCCGTTGACGCGGTAGTAGGTCCCGTCGTAGTTGACTTCGTCCTCAACCCACATCTTCTCGATGATTTCCACCGCTTCGCGCAATTCTGCGATCCGCACCGAAGGTTTGGGGAACGAATAGTTGTATGCCTCGAACTCCTGCTGGTACCAACCTGCACCAATTCCTAGGTCCAGGCGGCCACCAGAGATCACGTCAATGTTGGCGGAAATCTTGGCGAGCATCGCGGGTGGACGGTACGCGTGGCAGGTACACATCTGGCCGAGGCGCACACGAGAGGTTACGCCGGCGAGGGCTGCGAGCAGCGTGAATGCCTCGTAGGTGGCTTCCTGGGTCGGCTCGGGAACGGTGTGAAAATGGTCGTACACCCACAGTGACCGGTACCCGGCGTCCTCTATCCGGGTCGCGACAGCCCTAATCGTCTCCCAGTGGTCGCGGTCTTCGATACCAACAAGGTCCATCCGCCACCCCTGGGGAACGAACGCTCCAAAATCCATAAACTACCTCCTCGGTTCGGGTCGTCCGCACCGGACATTACCGCCCAACGGGGCCGCATCACCCAGCTGGGGCCCAATCGGTGTGCCTCGGTAGGTTTCTGGACGTTCTCGCATCGTAGAAAGGCCGAAGGGTGGGACTGTCTCGCCCCACCCTTCGGTACGCACCGTTGGATATGTGCGCTTGGGAAGGCGGCAGCCTTCCGAGCTTCCCGGCTGGATGGAGCCCCCGTGCTTCCACCCCCACATGCCGCACACTGTGCGGCGGCTTGTATGGCCGAGTGCGGCGAAGCCGGCACGCCACCGAACGCTTCGCAGCTGGTGAACACTTGACCGGAGATGTCGGTGCGGACCCGGACTCCGATGAGACGCCGTCGTACGTCAGCCCTTGTGGCTGTCTGAGGCGCCGCGTCGAACCGGTGGGTCCGTCCACATACTCCAGAGTGATGTTTCACCATCCCTGCCGATCTGGGTCGACCAGTAGGAACGCAAACAACCGTAGGGAGGGCGTGGTGGCGTCGTCAACAGAAATGCTTGCGAATGTTTCGCGCACTACTACAAGTGGTCGATTGTCGCCCGATACGTTGAGTTCTCGCCACCGGGCGATCATTCCTGTCCCAGCGACACCGTATAGTGCCGACTATGGAGCCAGTGACCACCACATCAACAGACACGAACCTCGATCGACCGAAAGAAGCGCGGCTGCTCGCCACGCTCTCCCCGAGTCGTGCGAGCGATTTCAAGCAGTGCCCGCAGATGTTCAAGTTCAAATCGATCGACAAGATCGAGTCACCGCCGACCGTTTACCAGGCGCGGGGAACAACCGCCCACCTTGCCCTGCAACGCCTCTTTGATCTCCCGGGCCCGGAGCGCGAGCCGCAGCGTTTGTATGACTTGTTCCGGGCGGCGTGGATGGAACTCAAGGAAGAGGAGTACCCCACTCTTTTCGAGTCCGTTGATGACGAACGGGCCTGGGGGATCGAGAGCCTCAATGTGCTCGCAAACTACTTCTCGGTCGAGGACCCACGCTCGCTGGAACCGCTCGATCGAGAGCTTGACATGCTTGAAGATCTCGATGGGATCGTCATTCGCGGCATCCTCGACCGGATGGAAGAGACCACCGACGGGCTCATCATCACCGACTACAAAACCGGCAAGGCACCACCCGAGCGGTTCGCCGACAAGGCATTCTTTGCGCTCCGAATATACGCATTGCTGATCCGCCACCGGACCGGGGTCACACCGGATGGGCTGAAGTTGATCTATCTCACCGGACCAACGGTGTACCAGGTCCCGGTTGATGACGAGCAGCTCGACTCCATGGATACGCAGCTAAGAGAACTCTGGGACACCATCAATACAGCCATCACGACGGACAGCTTCCCGACCCAGACTTCGAGGCTATGTGACTGGTGTTCCTATCAGGACATCTGCCCGGCGTTCGCAACGGATGATCCGGAGCCTTCGTAGAGCACAACCACGAGGCCGACCGGTCTGCGCCGAATCAGCTCGAGCAGTGTTGAACTCGATCTACGGGTATACCCCACGAGCAAGTTTTGCTGCTTCGACTCGGCGAATTCCCTTGATGAGACATGCTGTTCGCAGGTCAACTTTCTCGCGGAGCGCAACGTCCAGCACTTCGCTAAACGCCCGGTTGAGGATCTCGCGAAGTCTTCCGACTATTTCGCTCTCGGACCAGAAGTAGTTCTGTAAGTCCTGTACCCACTCAAAGTAAGAAGCGGTCACACCACCGGCATTCGCCAGCACGTCCGGCACGATGAAGACCCCCATCTCCTGCAGCATCGCATCGGCCTTTTGCGTCGTTGGCCCGTTGGCACCTTCGAGAATGACCTTTGCTTTGACCCGGGGAGCATTCTCTTCAGTTATCACGCCCTGGATTGCGGCCGGGATGAGGAATTCGCAGTCGAGTTCGAAAATCAGCGATGGTTCAAGAACGTCCGAATCGGGGAAACCGACGACACCGCCGGTGCGGTTCACGTATTCCATGACGGCTTCGATGTCGAACCCGGAGTCGTTGTGGATCGCACCCGTGATATCGGCGAGTGCAATGACTTTTGCGCCCATCTCGGAGGCGGCTAACGCGGCGTACTGGCCAACGTTCCCGAAACCGTGGACGGCGACTCGGGACCCCTCAACCTGGATACCGAGATGGTGGGCAGTCGGGGGAATCAAACTCACGAGGCCACGACCCGTCGCCTCACGACGTGCCACCGAACCACCAAGCGCGGGAGGTTTTCCGGTAACAACACCAGGCTCGGCATGCCCTACATGGGTTGAATAGGTGTCCATGATCCAGCCCATGGTATGTTCGTTCGTGCCCATGTCTGGCGCTGGAATATCTTGGTCCGGTCCGATGAACTTGATGATCTCCATCGTGTAGCGGCGGGTGAGACGCTGTGTCTCGGAACGACTTAGCTCTCGGGGATTAACGCAGACCCCGCCCTTTGCGCCACCGAACGGCAGACCGACGATCGCACATTTCCACGTCATCAGCATCGCAAGAGCGGCGACCTCACCGAGGTTGACGTCCTCGGCGTATCGGATCCCACCCTTGGTCGGCCCCATCGTGAGCAGATGTTGCACGCGGTACCCGAGTACGGTGTCGACGGTGTCGTATGCATCCCGACGGAACGGAAAAGACACAATCAAACTTCGCTGTGGCACTGACAAACGCTCACGAATGTTGTCATCGAGATTCATGACCTCTGCGACGTGTTCGAACTGTTTGACGGCCTCGCGGAACATTGGTGAGTCCCACTCGTTCGTTAAGCCAATCTGCGGCGATAGCACCATCATCTCCTCCGATTCTGACGGTTCGGCTGAGAGCCTACTAACTCATCGGCATCTGGGGAGGGAATTCAACCATCGACTTCGTGTCGTATGCGGTCGGTAGGGTATTTCAGTGACTGCAAGGATGGCTGGGATGGAACTGACACCAAACGATTGGGCCAACGCCGTCGCCACAGCCGATGGAAAGCAACTGATCATCGGTGGTCCGGGGACCGGCAAGACGGAGTTCCTCGTCCGCCGAATATCGTACCTTCTCGAGAAAGGGATCACCCCCCCGGATCGCATCCTTGTCATCGGTTTTTCGCGCCGCGGCACCGACGACATCCTGCGAAGGTTGCGCAGCCGGAGCGAGCAGTCGATTGGCGAGCTCGATGTGTCGACGTACCACTCATTGGCCGCCCGGATCGTCGAACGATGGCCGAATCAAGCCGGGTGGGAGTCCCCACCGGTGATCCTGACGGGACCGGAGCAGACGGCAGTGATCCGGGCGCTGCTCGGCGACGAATCCCCAGCTGATTGGCCGTTCGCAGTCCGGGGACTCCTCGGGTCGGCGACCTTTGCACGAGAGGCAACTGACTTCGTGTTGCGCGCCTCCGATCAGCTCCTCACGCCGGACGACGTTGAGCGCCTTGCCGCTACGCGTCGAGACTGGGCAGCATTTCCTTCTTTCATGCGCCGCTACCGGGATTATCTCGTCGCGAATGGAAAGATCGACTACTCGATGCTTATCGCCAAGGCCATCACGGTGTTGCACACTGACCCTCTTGAAGCACCATTCGTCGACTACATCCTCGTGGACGAGTACCAGGACACGACCCGTGCACAAGTCGGATTGCTCCAAGCCCTTGCAAAACGGACGGAGCACCTCACTGCGGTCGCCGATCCCTACCAGTCAATCTTCTCGTTTCGAGGTTCTACAGCTCGCCATGTCGCCAGCTTTGGTGACGACTTCCCAGACGCATCAACTCCCACTAGTACAACCGCGCCCATCCCCATCCGGCACACCTTGAGCACGTCGTTTCGTGTGCCATCAATCGTCCTCAGCGCCGCGGAGCGCGTGACCGCCCACGAGGTCGAGGGACTGGCGGGCCGTGTCGTGCCGGCGCGACAGGGTGGACGCGTCGAGTGCCTCGTTTTCGAGCAGGAGACCCAGGAGGCCGAATGGATAGCGCGAGAGATCCAACGTCTCCACCTCGAGCAGAACGTGCCACTCAACCAGATAGGCGTGTTCGTGAGGTCGAAGCAGCGGTTCCTGCGCGAGTTTTCCCGGGGTCTTGATCGTCGCGGCATCGCCCACGACGTACCCGACAGTCGGCTCGCCGACCAGCCGGCGGTCAGGTTCATACTCGACCTGCTCACTGCCGCCACGAACGGCGGCATCGAGGGGCGCCGCTCCATTCGGCGCGTTCTTGCCGGTCCGATGGTTGAGGCAACCATCGGCCAGATCCGGGAAATCGAAAGGGCCGTCGCTTTGAGCAACGTCCCAACCTCGTCGGTCATTGCTGATCAGTTGCCCGATGGGGAATCCCTACGAGTGCTCCTCACGGAAACGACCTGGGCCACGGACATGCCGGCGTCCGATGGTCTGTGGCACATCTGGTCCAACTTGCCGTCGATCCAGCGGCTCGTCTCGGATCCCGGACGCGGAGCAGAGCGCGCCGCGTGGACATCATTCAGCCAGGTCCTCGCCCGATGGAATGAGCGGAACCCGGACGCCACCCTGCGGGACTATCGCACCCTGGTCGACAATGAGGACTTCGAAGCGCAGCCGCTGCTTTCGTATCGTGCTCCCGCGGAAGATCGTGTGGTCGTCGCAACGCTGCACCAGGCAAAGGGACTCGAGTTCGAGGTGGTGTTTGTTGCCGACGCGGTTGAGGGAGTGTTCCCGGATCTACGTCCCAACGACTCATATCTCGGGGTTCGATATCTCATGCCCCACCTCCCGGTTGATACGCTTGATTACCGTTCTTTTCGCCTCCAGGAGGAGCGCCGTCTTGCCTACACCGCAATGACCAGGGCCCGAAGTGCCGTCATTTGGACCGCAACGTCGACCGGAGAGGTTGTCGGTGCTGGTGTCCCATCGCGGTTCATGGCGCTCGTGGCGGGCCCCGACCCGGTTGTCACGGCCACAACACTCGCCGATGTTGATCGTCTCCCGGTGACCCCAAACGAGGCCGAGGCATGGTTGCGGCGCAAGGCGGCGGACCCCGGAGTCGCCGCGGCCGAACGCAGGGCTGCGCTCACACTTCTGGCGACGGGAGAACAGTGGAATCTGAGGAGCGTCGACGACTTCGCAGGCATGCGCGTACGCGGACCCGACACCGGAGTCATCACTCACCCGGTCTCCCTCTCACCCTCCCAGGCCGAGTCGTACGCACGTTGCCCGCGTCGATACGCCCTCGAACGACGGCTCCACATTGGCGACTCCACATCTCTTTACGCCACATTCGGCACGATGGTGCACAGCATCCTCGAATACGTTGAGCGTGTCGCGTGGGACTCCCACGGACGGTCGTCGACCGTGAACGAAGCCCTGGAGTATCTCGACGAGATGTTCTCCCCGATCGACTTTGGCGGCGAACCCTTTGCGCGAAGCTGGCACAACAGGGCAGTTGATACGATTTCTCGCATGTACGAGTGGAACATGCTCCGCCACGAACCCGTCGGACTTGAGCAGGGGCTCACAATGGAGGTCGACGGCACTCGGTGGCGCGGCGTGGCCGACCGCATCGATCGCATCGAGGGCGGTCTTCGTATCGTCGACTACAAGACATCTTCAACCTCCCCCACCCAGAAGGAGGCAGCGGCGTCGCTCCAACTCGGTTTCTATTTCCTTGCCGCCCGACAGCAACCTCGATTGGCGAACGAAGGCGAACCCGTGGCGGGCGAGTTCTGGTATCCATCCCAATCACTGAAGACGAAGTTTGCGACTCGGGCATTCGATCCGGCACTGGCCAATGATGTCGAAGCTGAAATCCGGAGGATCACGGCGGGGATTGTCGCAGAAGAATTTCCGCCGGAACCGGGTCCCCCGTGCGAGTCGTGTCCCGTCCGCCCGGTGTGTCCGGAGTTTCCCGAGGGAACGGACACGTTCATATGACGTTTGTGCCAAGCCCGGAGCAGCTCGCGATCATCCATGCCCCACTTTCCCCGCTGAGGGTCGCCGCGGGTGCCGGTACTGGGAAGACAACCACGATCGTGGAACGGCTCGTGCGTCTCATCAACGACGGCATTGTCCCGGAGCGAACCCTCGGCCTGACCTTCTCCAACAAGGCATCCGAGGAGCTGACCGGCAAGCTCCGTGAGCGTCTTCCGGAGTTCGTGGCCGAGGGACGTGACGTGGAAGTGAGTACCTACCACGGGTTTGCCTACAACATCCTCCGAGAGTTTGGAGCCCTCGTCAACGTTGAGAGGGATGCCCGGATTATCGGTCCCGGTTTCACGATCAGCCTCTACGATCGGGCCGTACGAACCGGGACATACTCCGTCCTCGACCTTACCGCGCCCATGAGCCGGGTCCGGGAGGCAACACAACTCGGCCAGCAACTCGCCGGCAACCTCGTCAATCCAGCCACAATTCCTTCCGGCACAGACGAGGTTGTCGCAAAACGGTACGAACTGGCGAGCATTGTGCAGAGATACCAGACAATCAAGGATGGCCTTGGGGTGCTCGACTACAGCGACCTCATTGCGAAGTCCTATGAACTTGTGACCACGTTCCCGGAGGTCGCCAAGACCATCAGAGATCGCTACGACACGGCGTTGCTCGACGAGTATCAGGACACCGATCCGGCGCAACGCAAACTGCTCCAGGTTATCTTCGGTGACGGATTCCCCCTGACTGCGGTCGGCGATGGCGACCAAACTATCTACGAGTGGCGCGGTGCATCGCTCGACAACTTTGAGGGTTTCTCACACCACTTCCCCCAATCATCCGGTGCGGGCGCACCAACACTGCCACTCACCGTCAATCGCCGGTCCGGTGAACTGGTGCTTGAGGTTGCCAATGCGATTCGCAGCCACCTCCACGAGGATGACTTCGACCGTCTGGTGCCTGCCACCGACGCACCAACGGCCACGGTCGCGGCGCGCCGGTTCTTGTCGCTCTACGAGGAGGCAACCTGGATCGCGACCGAGATCGAACGTCTTGTCGATGAGGAGAGCGTTTCCAGAAGCGACATCGCAATCCTCGTGAGGAAGAATCGTTCGATTGGCTTGCTGCGCCAGGCGCTCGAAGACGCCGACATTCCGGTCGATGTTGCTTCAATCGGCGGTCTTCTCTCGATCCCGATCATTGCCGATCTGCATGCATGGCTTCGATTGCTCGCCGACCCCACCGACTCCGTTGCGTTTGCGAGGATTCTGCTCGGATACCGCTTTCGACTGGGTCTTGGCGACCTTGCAACGCTGACGCGGTGGTCGAGAAAACGTATCACCACCCCGGGACATGAAACCGCAGCCATCTCTCTTGTGGAGGCTGCGGACTCGTTGGAGGAGATCAATGATCTTTCGACTGAGGCGGCGACCCGTGTCGGTGAGTTCCGGTCCATGTACCGCAGGCTGCTCGTGGATGCACAGTCCAACCCGCTGGCCACACTGTGTCGCAACGTCCTCTCTGAAATGGCCGTATGGCTAGAAGTAGACGCACTGACGCCTTCTGCGGCGCTTTCGGCACGACTCAACATCTACAGGTTTCTCGACCTGGCGGACGACTGGTCGCCACTTGAGGGTCGCCCTTCGTTGGAGGAGTTTGTTGCCTATCTTGAGATTCTGTCAGATGAATCCGCCGCCGAGGAACTCGATACCGCGAGACCCTCGACCGACGACGCCGTCCACCTTCTCACCGTGCACCGTTCCAAGGGCCTTGAGTGGGACACAGTCTTTCTCCCCTCCTTGGACACCGGCGTGTTCCCCTCGCGGTCTGCCGGGTACGACAACCCAATGGAGAGAGCGCAATGCCTTCCCTATGACATGCGTCTTGATGCTGGCAGCTTGCCAACGCTTTCGGGAGACGCAAAGGACGACAAGTTGGCACTCCAGACCTTGCACGCCGCGCAGGAATGGCGGACGGCGTATGTGGCCGTTACCCGTGCCCGGCGCCGCCTGTACGCCACCGGGGCCCACTGGCATCTTGGGACCCGCCCCAAGAAACCATCGATCCTCTATGAAACCATCGTGGCCGTGCCAGGTGTCACCGTCTTCCCCGATGGGGAGTTTGGCGACCAGCCGAAGCGGCTCACCCTCTCCGATCAGGGTCCATCCCCGGACCCCCATTTTCCTGACGGATGGCAGGACGCGTTGCGCTCCGCCACCCGCGGCGAGTCGCTGCGCCCCGACGAACCCGCGACACGCGCCGCCTACGATGCCGCTGTGAAACAACTAGGACTCCACCTCGACGGTCTCCCTGACCTGCCGTCCGAGATCGCCGCGATGCCCGCACCCGATCTATCGGTGACCAGCCTGGTAACCCTCGGTGACTGCCCGAAGCGGTACTACTGGAGCCACGTCGACCCGTTGCCGCGGCGTAGAACTGGCGCAATGGCCGCCGGTACCGCTCTTCACCGCCGCATTGAACTCCACAACCGGGGCACCATTGGGTTCGACGACGCCGTGATCCCGGACGTGCTCGATGCCGAATCTATCGACTACGAGCGCGGTACGGGAGCATTCACAGCATTCGAGAACTCACGGTTCGGAACAACAACACCGATTTTCACAGAAGTCGCAATCGACGTGCGGCTTGAAAATGGGCGGGTACGGGGTCGAATCGATGCGGTGTATGCGTTTGACGAAGACTCCTGGGAGATCGTCGACTACAAATCGGGCAAACCCAAGACGGACGACACACGGTTTCTACAACTCGGGGCCTACGCCCTGGCGATTCGCGCCGGTGCCCTCGGGACCCCTCCGGAACATCTATCGGCGAGTTTTCTTTACCTCGGCGGCGGTCAACTCGTCCACGACAAGATCGAGGTTACGACGCAATGGTTGGAGGCGAAACGAGAAGCCATTGAACACCTCATGGAACAGGCTACGGGGCCCGATTTCGCTACGCGAACGTCCCCGTCGTGTCACTATTGCGACTTTCAGAGATTCTGCGATGCCGGTTCTGCGTTCGTCGCGACCGATAACGCAGGCAAGGCCTGCCCCTAACGAAGCACGACACCGTCGATGGCATCGATCACGAAGGTGACTGGCCCGTCATTGACAAGGGCGACGTCCATCATCGCGCCAAAACGACCACCTGCCACCGCGACCCCATGCCAGGCGACTCTTGCCATGAACACGTCGACGAGCGGTGCTGCGACCTCCGGGGATGCTGCATCGGAGAACGAGGGACGCCTGCCCTTTTTCACCGACCCGAGCAACGTAAACTGGCTGACGACGAGCACCGAACCACCAACATCCGCCACGGAGAGATCCATCCGACCATCCTGGGAGAAGATTCGTAGTCCGACGATCTTGTCCACAAGCGCCTCGGCATCCTTAGCGGTATCGTCATGGCCGACCCCGACAAGTACGAGCAGCCCCCTCTCGATAGTTGCGACGAGCTCGGCAGCAACGGTCACCGAGGCCGACGAGACACGTTGTACTACGACCCGCATCAGCCCTCCGTAGTGACGGCTAACCCGAGAGCCTGGGAGAACAACAACACGACGACACCCGCGATCAGGACACCCAACCCAATCAGGGGCAGAGCCTTCTTTTTGGGGACATTGAAGACGATAGCGGCGAGAGATCCGCTCCACGCCCCCGTAATAGGTAGCGGGATGGCAACAAAGCTCACAAGCGCCGCTGCACGCCACCGCTCGAACCGCCGTGTGTGCCTCCGTTCGGTCGAATGCTGGAGCCGGGTGAGCAAACGGAACAACCACTTCATGCGCCGTTCGGTGAAACGAAGGAACGGTGGGAACGCCCACAGGATGATGGGCACCGGTATCAGGTTTCCAGCAACGGCCAATAGGTACGCCTCGAATCTGCCGAACTCGAACACACCCAGGGCGAGGGGGATAGCGCCTCGGAGTTCGATGATGGGGACCATCGCCAGCAACACGACAAGAACCTCGTCGGGTAGCGGGAGGGAACGGATGGCATCAGAGAGTGATTCACGCATAGCGGTGCAGTATGCCAGACGGCCGCCGATCAGTGGCACACCGCGTCTTCAGGGCCGGGCTGGGCTCATGTCGGGGGAGGCACGATAAGCAGCGGGGCAGGGATCCGCCCCAATAGATACACCGCAATCGCACTGCGGCTCAAGCGCACCGGGATAGCGGGCATTGGCAGGACCACGAGATCCTCGGAACCAACAAGGTCTTCGATCACGCGAACCGGATTCCCGCGGCGGATCTTGCGATGGACCGAAACTCCCTGCACGGACGCCTCTTCACGCAACCAAGCTGCTGCCGCACGCGCCTCTCCGATCTCGTCGACCCCCGTCACGAACGTCGGGGGTACAACACCGACACCCGTCAGCTCCGTGCCCAGCGCTTTCGCAAGATCGATCGCGACACGGGCGGTCGTCTCGCCACCGAGCGAACGCGTCGATAACACGTAGGTCCCTTCCCATGCCGGCACCTCGGAAACGAACAAGACTGGGACACCAGCCGATCCGAGATTATTTATGGCACGAACGGCCTGGAAACGCCCGAAGAACCCCCTGCGACGTGGGGGATGGGCAACTATGAGGCCGACACTCTCCTCGCGGGCAACGGCCGCAAGTCCTCTCGCGAGCGACTTATCGCGGGTGCTGCGAACCTCTACATCAATGCCCTCGGCGGCATCTATGAGCGACCCGACGAGCGCATCGAGTTCGGCCTGCCGATCAGTGTCGCGGCCCGTTTCCGGTTGGACGACCAGCAGGGAGTCGGCTCGTGTTGAGCGCACCATGTCCACGGCAGTGAGACCGGTCGACACAACATCTGCTTCCGAACTCAGTGCGACCGCCACCCTCCGACCATACCCCTCGGGGAAACGAGACTCCCCTGACGTAAACGTTGCAACGATTGCCGCAAAATCAGCCGCCGAACCGACAACGGTGACCCGGTCGCCGGCCAAGATTTGTGTGCCACCATGGGGAACGATCAAATGATCACCCCGCAACACCGCGGCGATCACCCAGGTCTCGCTGTGGAGGTCCCGAAGCCGCTTCCCCGCGACGGGTGTATCTGGCCCGATGTAGAACTCGATGGCCTCCGCCTTGCCACCGGCAAATGCCGTCGAGGCAACCCGACGTGGTTCCAGGCTGATCTCGACCTGTCGCGCTGCGAGAGCGGACGGGGCAACAACGTGGGCACCTGCATCGGTGTACTCGTCGGACCGCGAGGGATCGATGGCCATCCCAACGATACGGATGACTCCTGCCTCCACCGCGATCTTGACACACGCAAGATTGACATCGTCATAACCTGTGGCGGCAACAACTGCGTGAGCCTGGTCCAACCCGGCCCGTGCAAGAACCAGTTCGGAGCTCCCATCACCCACGATCGCTTCGAATTCACGGATCGCACCGATTCGGTCAAACCGGCGCAGGTCCGTATCAACGACCGCTACCTCCCATTGGTCTCCCAGACGGCGCAGCACTTCGCGCGTCGTCGCACCGGCTCCAACGAGGATGATCTTCATCGCGCTCCAGAGATTCGGGTAAGGGCGGTGCATTGGATGCACACCTTGACGATACACCGGTCGTCATGAACTATCGGTGCGTCGCTCCAGAATCGCCCCCCGAGTCAACATGATCATGATCGCCAGCGCGTACAGGAGAACCGCAAGGCTCCACCCAAGGCCCGCGGCGGTGCCGGAACCCCGCCCCGCGACCACGAACGGATCGAAGGCGCCTATGTACATCCAGAAGAATACGACCGCGCCAGCGCCGTTCACTACCAGATGGATATACCCGGGTTTGGTCGATCGGGCACCGAAACAGCCACAGGAAGCAAGATCGATACGACCCAGCACTATCGGCGCCACGGCCGCAGTGAACCCAACGTAGAGAGCACCGCCGGCAAGCTGAACGACTCCGCCGAAGAACAGGACCAAGGTCCCGACAAGCACCTCGACACCCCCGAGAACCTGTGCCGCCCACCGCGTCGACGGCATGCGAAACGCAGCCAGCGCTACTTGTGTTGGGTCGGGTGTCCTCAGCTTCACGACACCACTCGCGAACAGCACGAATCCGAAGGAAGCCGAGACCGCCGCTAGGACCATGGGTTGCAGTGATCATTCATGCGACTGCGCCGCCGTCGCGCAACCGTTGGACCTCAGCGGGGCTGTATCCCAA
The DNA here is from genome assembly GCA_013151445.1 of Actinomycetota bacterium. GTDB lineage: Bacteria > Actinomycetota > Acidimicrobiia > Spongiisociales > UBA5794 > BMS3BBIN02. The sequence continues at coordinate 1,558 of JAADIG010000014.1, read as the reverse complement.
CTCATCGAGAACCGCATCCGTGTGCTGTCCGGGTCCCGGGGTGTCTCCCTTGACCGACGACGGCGTCCGCGAGAACCTGGGTGCAGGTCCGGGCTGAGCGATGCCGTCGGCGGCAACAAAGACTTCACGCTCCGTGTTGACCCGGTGGGCTTGAGCCTCGGCGATTGTGAGCACGGGCGTCACACACGCGTCGGTGCCAAAGAAGATTCTTTCCCACTCGGCGCGGGTTCTTGTCCTAAACACATCCCCGAAACGCTCCTTGAGCTCCGGCCATGTTGACACGTCATTCCTGTCGGGGAGGTCTTGCTGGTCGAGGCCAAGCCCTTCGAGCATCGTCACATAGAACGGCTCCTCGAGCGGCCCCACTGCCACTGCTTTACCGTCCGCGGTCTCGTATGTGTCGTAGAACGGGGCCGCTCCGTCGAGCAGATTACTTTCGCGCCCCTCAACCCAGTGCCCCATCCCGAACATCTGATAGATCGGCGTCATCAGCGACGCCGCCCCGTCGATCATGGCTCCGTCGATTACCTGTCCTCTACCAGAGCCTTGCCGCTCGACGAGTGCCGCAAGTACTCCGACTGCGAGATAGAGGGCACCGCCGCCGTAGTCACCGACAAGGTTCAGCGGCGGTACGGGACGTTCGCCGGTGCGACCTATAGAACCCAGGGCACCGGACATTGCGATGTAATTGATGTCGTGGCCCGCCATCTCCGAATACGGGCCGGTCTGGCCCCAGCCGGTCATCCGACCCACGACAAGACTCGGATGCCTCGACTCGAGCACATCCGGCCCGACCCCGATTCGCTCCAAGACACCGGGCCGGAACCCCTCTAGGAGAACATCGGCAGACTCGAGCAGGCGGTGCAGCACTGCCATACCATCCGCGGACTTCAGGTTAAGGCCGATCGCTCTTTTCGAGCGGCCGACCATCAGCCTCAAGGGATTGAGGCCGTGAGCGACCTCACTCGGACGGTCGACTCGCACCACCTCCGCACCCATCTCGGCGAGCAGCATTCCACAGAACGGCACTGGCCCAATACCGCCGAGCTCGATTACACGAATGCCGGACAACGTTCCCATGGCGCGATCCTACTGCTCGATCACGGTGTGATCTGCTGAGAGTGAGCAGAGATCACGAACCACCCGAAAGGCGGTATGCCTCATCGTCACGGAAGGCGTGCAATCCCCTCGACCAGCAAGTCGAAGAACCCGTCCGAATCAACATCCTGGAGGACCAGCGCGTTCGGTTCACAACCCGTGATACCCCACCAGTCGACCTGGGTGGCGCCCAAGGATGGGCCGGTAGCGGTCTCGATCACAACGTGACAGCGTCGCCCCCCGTACAGTTCCGGTTTCAACAGGTAGGCAATGACGTTGGGATCGTGAATCGGGGCACCCTTCGAACCGAGCTTCTCGATGTCGTATCGTTCGTAGAACCCGATCATGCCAGCAACGGCAGCCCCGCACCGGTTGCCCAGATCGGCGAACCGCTTGGTTTCATCGGTGGTCACCAACGCCTTGTGGGTTACATCGAGAGGGAGCATCACGATATCGATAC
>JAADIG010000074.1 GCA_013151445.1 Actinomycetota bacterium | reverse complement strand
TGATCCAGAAGCTCACGGTGAAATATGGACTGGACCTCCCCCTCTGGCAGCAGTACTTCAAATGGCTGACCGGATTCATCTCTCCGGACCGATTCGTTGTTTTGGGGGCGTCTGCGTGGATCGCGTTTAGTTCCGTGCTGGCGGCGACCGTGGGTCTCCTCTTCACGAAGATCAAAGCAACCTGGTGGCGGCCACTCCGTGCCTTCGGGATCCTCGTGATGTGGGTATCCTTCTTTTGGTTTGCAAAGAGCCGCATCGACTTCGCCATGGCGTGGGGCGACTCCTTCCGTGGCGACGGACCCGTGTGGGACCTCGTGTTTGGTGCGGCAGGGGCAACGTTCCGCCTTGGTGTGACCGCGCTGATGCTTGCCCTTGTGATCGGGCTCCCACTGGGTGTGTTCCAGGCCGTCCGGCAGTATTCGTTCTTTGACCAGGTGGGGACGCTGGGATCGTTCATTGCATTCTCGACTCCAATCTTCATCGTCGCCACCGGCCTCCAGGTGATGTTGGCGTTCTACCTCGAACGCTGGACCGGTTTGAAGCTGTTCTTCACTGTGGGCATGACGCAGGTCGGATATCGGGATCTTGGCCGTCTCGCTCAGATCGGCGACGTCGTGCGTCACCTTGCGTTGCCTGCTCTGTCGATCGCGCTCATTTCGATCGCCGGGTATGCCCGTTTCCAGCGGGCTGCGATGCTTGAGGTGCTTCATAGCGACTATCTACGGACCGCAAAGTCGAAGGGCCTTCCGCGCCGGACGGTGCTCGTGAAACATGCGCTGCGTAACGCACTGCTGCCAATTGTTACGATCGTCACCCTCGACGTTGCCGGCATCATCGGCGGCGCAATCATCACCGAATCGATTTTCGGATGGCCGGGAGTCGGCCGTCTCTACATTGGAGCAATCAACGCTGTGGACTACCCAGTGATTATGGCGATTGTGATGGTGATCGGCATGGGCATCGTCTTCATGAACATCATCGCCGATATATTGTACGGCGTGCTTGACCCGCGGGTCCGCTATGAGTGACCGCTCTCCGGGCGCCGATGTCTCTCTCGATGCAGCAGAGGGAATCTCGGCGGAACCCGTAACTCAGTGGGACCTTTTTCGAACCCGGCTGGCTCGGCATAAACAGGCACGGATCGCCGCGATTTTCCTGTCCCTACTGTTCGCCATTGTGTTCGCCGCACCATTTGTCACCTGTGCGGAACGCGATGCGTATTGTGGCAAGCTGTTGGAGCATCCCGCCACACAGCTGCGCGATCCCCAGACCGGTCTTCTCCTTGTCCAGAGTCCACCGTCAACATCCCGGCCGTTTGGGACCGACGACATCGGTCGTGACGTGCTGTCCAGAGTCATTCACGGCGGACGGGCATCGCTCACCGTCGGCCTCATGACGGGTTTGATCGTCGCAACGGTCGGAACGGTCGTTGGTGCGCTTGCGGGGTATTACCCGGGGGCCGTTGATCAAGTGCTGATGAGAATCGTCGACGTCATCCTGGGGCTTCCTCTATTGCCGGTCGCAATTGTGTTTGGATCGTTGGTGCCGCAGATTCCCGTCCTCCCCGCGTTCCTCAAGGAGGGGGCGTGGGTAATAGCCTTCCTGCTCGGCATACTGTTATGGGGCGGATTGGCGCGTATTGTGCGCGCCGAATTCCTCTCCCTGCGCGAAAAGGAATTCGTGGAGGCCGCCCGTGCCGCCGGCTCGAACGATCGCAGGATTATCTTCCGCCACATCCTGCCCAATGCAATGAGTCCGATCATTGTCGCGACAACACTCGTCGTGGGTACCGCAATCATCATCGAAGCCGCCCTGTCCTTCCTCGGTTTTGGTGTGCGACCACCAACACCAACGTGGGGCGGGATGTCCGCCGCGGGAGCGCGGGTAGCTACGAAGGGGTTCTGGTGGGAGTTCCTTGCGTCGTCTTCCGCCCTCGTCGCAACCGTCCTTGCGGTGAACTTTATGGGTGACGGTCTTCGAGACGCCCTCGACCCTACTCAGACGATTGAACGGAAGTAGCCGACGTGAGTGATGTGTTATTGGCTGTCGAGGACCTACGCACCTACTTCGCTACTGAGGAGGGTGTCGTGCGGGCCGTCGACGGGGTGTCTTTCACGATCGACCGTGGTGAGCGTCGGGGCGTTGTAGGTGAGTCGGGTTCGGGCAAGTCGGTGACCGCCATGTCGATCATGGGACTCATCGAACCACCGGCGGGCCAGATCGTGACCGGTGTCATCAACTTCGATGGGCTCAACCTTCTTGAGCTGCATGAGGATGAGATGCGCAAGGTGCGCGGCGGAAGGATCGCGATGATCTTTCAGGACCCGATGACGTCACTGAACCCGGTGTACACGGTCGGTCAACAACTCGTTGAAACCATCGTCCTGCACCAGAACGTGTCAAAGTCCGATGCCCGAGAGATCGCGGCACAGTCCTTGGCGGACGTACAGATTCCCTACCCGGCGGCGCGCCTCGATGATTTCCCTCACCAATTCTCGGGTGGCATGCGCCAACGGGTGATGATCGCCATGGGACTTTCGTGCAATCCCGAGTTATTGATCGCAGACGAACCAACAACCGCCCTCGACGTTACGACCCAGGCTCAAATCCTCGACTTGATGCTTGCTCTCGCCGACGATCGGGGGACCTCCGTGTTGCTCATCACCCACGACCTTGGCGTGGTCGCAGGTTTCTGTGACACGGTGCAAGTCATGTACGCCGGTGGCATTGTTGAGTCGGGTTCGGCCAACGACATCTTCTATGACCCGAAACACCCCTACTCGTGGGGTCTGCTGGGTTCGATGACACGTCTCGACGCCGCCCAGCAGCACCGTCTCAACTCGGTACGGGGAGCACCGCCGTCGGTGATCAACCTACCGCAGGGCTGCCGCTTTCGTCCGCGTTGCGATTTCGCCGTCGATGTCTGCCAGCAGCGTCTACCGTTGCTCGGTCCGTCGGATGTCGAGGGGCATACCGTTGCGTGTCACCGCGCTGCCGAGCTTGACCTCAAGCTCGTCACGCCGGAGGGGGCGGCACAATGACGACCGAGGAAGTCATTTCTTACGGAACCGAAACTGACCCCGAAGACATGCCTGAAGACGTGCTGTTGCGCGTCAGCCATTTGGTAAAGGAGTTCCCGATCAAGCGGGGGATCTTCTTCAAGAGTCAGGTTGGGGCTGTTCACGCAGTATCGGACATCAGCTTTCAGGTCCGCAAGGGGGAGACGCTCGGATTGGTGGGAGAATCCGGGTGCGGGAAGTCGACGACGGCCCGATGTGTGATGCGGCTGCTTGAGCCCACCGAGGGGCAGGTGTATTTCCGTCGCGAGCGCGAGGTGGCCGCACCCGGCGGGGGAACAGAAATTGTCAGCGATGTCGTCGATATCGCTACTGCGGATTCCGCCACGATGAGGGCGTTACGCCGTCAGATTCAGATCGTATTCCAGGATCCATATGCATCGTTGAACCCTCGGATGACGGTTGCCAGCATCGTGTCTGAGCCGCTGATCGTGCACCGTGTCGGCACTGCGCAGGAGCGGCTCGAGAAGGTGAAGGAACTTCTCGCGGTGGTTGGGCTGAGCCCCGAGCATACGAATCGGTATCCGCATGAGTTTTCCGGTGGGCAACGACAACGTATCGGGATCGCCCGCGCATTGGCCCTGAACCCGCGGTTTATCGTTCTCGACGAGCCGGTCTCGGCGCTCGATGTTTCGATTCAGGCACAGGTGCTGAACCTTTTGCAGGATCTCCAGGAAGAGTACGGTCTCACCTATCTCTTTATCGCCCACGATCTGTCGGTTGTTCGCCACATCTCCGACCGGGTAGCAGTGATGTACCTCGGCAAGATCGTGGAGTTTGCCGAACGTGACACGCTGTATAGCGAACCTATGCATCCGTACACCCATGCACTTCTCTCGGCGGTTCCGATCCCGGATCCGGAGTTGGAGCGGAGCCGCGAGCGCATCATCCTCCAGGGTGAGATCCCATCGCCGTCCGACCCGCCGCCTGGATGTCGGTTCAACACCCGATGCCCGATCGCGGTAACCGGCAAATGCGATGTCGATGAGCCGTTGCTGTCCAAACTCGGGGAGGGTCACTGGGTTGCGTGCCACTTCCCAGCTGTGAGGAAGGTGTTCTAGTGACGGTGGGCAATGTCTCTCATTGACGAGCTTGAGGACCTGGTAGGCACCGAGTACGGCGTCAGTGACTGGGTCACCATCGAGCAAAGCCGTGTGCAGCAATTCGCGGATGCCACCGAGGATCACCAGTGGATTCACGTCGATCCGGAGCGGGCAGCCGAAGGTCCATTTGGCGGAACCATTGCCCATGGTTACCTGACGTTATCCCTCCTGCCGCGTTACGCACCCACCCCCGAAATTGCGGGCGTTCGGATGGGCATTAACTACGGTTTGGACCGGGTACGGTTTATCACCCCGATTCCTGTGGGTGGCCGGATCCGGTTCCGCACAACGATTCTTGAAGTCACCGAGTTTCCTGGTGGTGCCCAACTTAAGCTCAATGTCACCGTGGAGCTCGAGGGTGCCGAGCGTCCGGCATGTGTCGTGCAATCGCTGGTCCGCCTCTACGAGTAGCCGAACTTGGTCCGCACCCGCGGCAGGGTATACTCCCGGTTCGCACGTCGGAGTGGCGGAATTGGTAGACGCGCTAGGTTGAGGGCCTAGTGGGAGATAATCCCGTGGAAGTTCGAGTCTTCTCTCCGACACCAACAGCCCCGTGGGATTCCCCGCGGGGTTGTCGCTTCCTGGTGACGCACCGTGCCACTTGCTGCGCCCCGAGCTCAGATGGCGGCTGCTTTTTCCACAACTCCGGAGAGTCGCTCGATGGCCGGCGCCATGTCGCCGGGCACTGCCAGCTCAAGGTGCGTCGCACCGATATCCGCAAACCGTTCCAGACCTCTCAGGATGTCGTCGTCGGTGCCGCCAAGCGGTGGTCCAAATGTAAAGGTGTGGGCGTCATCCGGAGTGCCCGACGGGCGCACGAAGATACCAATGGAGCGTGCCAACGTCGACGGGTCCCTGTCATGTGTTTCACAAATGGCGGTCAGCCGCTCAATGAGGGGCACGAATGTGTCTGCTTCGGAGCTTCCGTTCGCATAGGTGCTCCATATGTCGGCGTGCTGCACAGCGAGGTGCATCGTCCGCGGTCCCTGGCCACCGAGCATGAGTGGAATCCCACCGGGTCGTGGGCCTCTCGGCACCAAGACCTGGCCGATGGTTGTGTGGAATTCGCCGCTGACGGTGGAGGAGCCGTTGGCAAGCAAGTCGGTCACGATGGTCAGCGCCTCCTCGTAGCGGCCGACGATCTTCTCCGCGGGGAAACCAAACGCCTCGCCTTGTCGACCTGCGTGTCCCGCACCGTATCCGAGTATGAACCGACCCCCACTTATCTCGTCGATGGTTTCAGCGACTCGGGCGGTGAGACCAGGGTTGCGATGCAACGCCGAGAGAACCCACGTCCCGACGTTGATCGTCGTTGTTGCTTGGGCGATAGCCGATACGGTGGCAACAACCTCCCACCAACCTCGCGTACCGCCCCAATCTTCGATTTCCCATTGCAGCTCATCGGGAACTCAGACAGTGTCGAAGCCAACCTGTTCGGCCGTGGTGACGGCGGCCTCAATTTCGTGCCAGGACGGAGCAACCCAGATTGCGGGTTCTCCACAGTGTTGATGACCACTCCGAGTTTTAGTCTGCCCACGACGTCGTCACTTTCGTTGATTGTCGGCCCCTACCAGTTTGTGCCCGAGAGGGATGTGGGGGGGGCGTGACGTTGCGGCGCAGCCTTGAGATGCCCGGTGAACTCGATACCAGTGGTGTCGGATACGTCTGTCATCTTCCGGGGCGAACTACTACTGGTCGGAGTCGGCGGGGATGACGTCCTGCTCCCAGTCCTTTTCCGTTGAGGAGTCTTCGGTGGTCTCGCCGAGGAGTTCGCCACGAAAGATCCCTGCGTTTCGGACAAACAACACAGTGGGAAGACCCTCAATAAGCGCTCCCATCCGCTCGGCGTACTCGGCCTCCTCTCCGGGTTCGTTGCCACGGAGTCCGAGGAGTACGACGCCGGCGTCCTTGGACACCTCGCAGATCATCTGACGGACCGTCATTCCCTCGGGTTTGAGGATTGTGTTCGTCGTGGCCTTGATTCTGGCGGAACTACACAACTGGTCGAGGAGCTGTTTGTTCTGGACATTGGTCACGTCGTTTGTCGCAATGCTGTTGATGACAATGTTGGAGTCGCGCCACGTCGGATCGAGCGATACCAGGTGGGCGAGCAGCACCAGGAGATCACCGTTCTGTTCGAGGCCTCCCCACCAGACATGAATGTCGCCACGCCTACCATTCCAATGCCGCCCGACGACGCGTGCCACGACAGCCGACTTGCCAAGAGCGGCGAGCTGTTCGATGACGGTGAGTATCGAAATCTGGCGTTCACGTTTGTCGCTCCAACCAAACATGACAGTGTTCGATTCGATACCGGCGATCCCGTTGGATTGTGCAACCGCGATTGCGCCCGACTCGAAGTCCGTGACGATATTCACCTCGGGAAATGCCACGACACCAAGTTCGTCGAGGTCTCGCTGTAACGCCGCTGCCTCGTCTGCTCGATCGACCGCCAGCACGTCGATGGACCCAACAAGGAGCTTGACGACGGTGAGGATGCCGCGCTCCTGCGCTAACCATGCGGCGTACCTGACAAGCTCCGAACGGCGGTCGACATCGCCAGCGAACAGCAGGATGTTGGGTCGCCAGTTCCGGGGATCTTCGGGGAGCCGGTAGAGCTTGATAGCGGTCGACCGAACGAGGGACATGAGGGCACCGCGCCGGAGATCCCCCCACGGTGCCGTCATTGCTCGGCGGCGCATGAACACGTAGAGCCCCGCTTCAAACACCAGCGCTACGAGCAGAGCAAGCGGGTTGATGAGGAACATCACGGAGAAACACGCGAAAGCGCCACCTATCGAAACCCACCACGGCAACCTGAACGTTGGCCGATAGGAGGGATCGCCGCTGAGTGCCTCGAGACCCGCCACGAGGTTGACGGTGCCATAGGTAGTCAGAAAGAACATTGTCAGGAGCGGGGCGATTGCGTCGAGATCGCCGAGCGCCACCCCACCCAGCGCAAGGACGATGCTGATAAGCAGGGGCACACCCGGGCCCTTGATCAGTCGGGATCGAGTCGCCAGGACCGGGGGGAGAATACGATCGTCGACCATTGCCTCAAGCGTGCGGGGTGCGGCGAGAATGCTCCCGACGGCCGATGCGAAAATCGCACCCCACAACCCCCAAAGGATGAGGAAGGACAGCGGTCCGGCCAGGTCAAACCAGACGAGATTGTTTGATACGAGCTCCGCCTGGGGCACCGCGGCTGCCAGCAATATCGGGACGGTCGCGTACACCGCGAAACCAACGAGCACTGCGGCGATCGTGCCTTTTGGGATCGCCCTACCGGGTTTTTCAAGGTCACCGGACAGGCTAATGCCGGCCATGATCCCCGTCACCGCCGGGAAGAACACCGCAAAGACTGCCCAAAAATTGGCACCGGCTGGCGGTGTGGAGAACATTGCAGCGTCCCCGGTAGCGTTCTCCAGCGTTCCGATGAGGAGGGCGATGAGCGACAAAATGATGCCGGCCATGATGGGTAGCTGCAGGCGCAGCGCCGCCCCGGCTCCACGCGCCGCGAGGAGGCCGACCACCAGAATCGTGACGGCAGCGATTGGTCGCTGGGGGGCGTTGGCCCATACGACCGAAATGCTTTCTGCGAGCCCGAAGGCGTAAAGGGTCACGGAGAATGTCATAGCCAGATACAGGGGCACACCGATCGCGGCACCGACCTCGATCCCGAGACTGCGCGAGATCACGTAGTAGGCGCCCCCTTTCCCGATGCGCATGTTGGTGACGACCGCCGAGACTGAAAGTGCCGTAACGAGTGTGACCACGTTGGCGATCACGACAATGACAAGAGTGGGTATGAGACCCACGGTGCCGACAACCCAGCCGGTCCGGAGGAAGAGGATGACACCGAGGATCGTCAGAATCGATGGTGTGAAAACACCGAGGAATGAGCCGAGTTTCTGGTCCTGGGTACCGCCTGTCAGGGTTCCCCTGAGAGCGGCCCTCAACCGAGCGCCAGTAATCACTGTCGTCTCCGATTTCGGCGGTCGAGTTGATTCGGCATGTTTGGCTACCGGCTCCGAGCTTGTCGTGATCCGAGACCCGTGTCCGGTTCAAACGTGTCGGCGATCATTTTACCGGAAGCACGACCTTGATGTCGGGATTGGGGGAACCTTCGGTACGTGGGTTACCGTCTCACTGCAATGAAACGATACATTCTGCTTTCCCTGTTTGCCCTCGTCGTGTCAGCATGCGGCGGTGGTGCTAGTTCGCCGACTTCGACCACGACGCCCGTCGGCGGCTGGGACCGCGACCCGGCGGCCCCGCTTGTGATCATCGAAACGTTTGGTGGTTTCGTTCCTGTGGAGGTTGCGCTCGGGCAGATGCCGGAGATTGCTCTCTATGGCGACGGCACGGTTATCACCCAGGGGCCGACGATTGCGATCTGGCCCGGTCCCGCACTGCCCAACCTCGTTGCAGGACATCTCGACGATGCCACAATTCGGGATATTCTCGACCGCGCGGCGGTGAGTGGGGTGCTGAGTCCACTCGACGACTATGGCACCGCCAACGTCGCCGACGCCGGTACGACACGGATCGCGTTTACGGTCGATGGGAAACGAACAGTCACAGAGATCTATGCGCTCGGCATCGGTGGCCTCGGGGGAGAGACACCGGGTTTGAGCAGTGAACAGCGCACCGCACGGGCGGGGGCGTCCTCGTTCATCGACTTCGTTCGACAGATCACAGACACCGCCCCAGCAGAGGAATTCGTACCTACCGCGTACGCGGTTCGACCATGGCCATTTGGTGGTGTGCCCAGCGAGTCTCCGGAGATGGCGTGGCCGTTCGGCTCCTTGGCGGTGCTTGGCAACGCCGATGCTGTTGGTGGTTGCATGGTCATCGATGGAGATGATGCAGCCCAGCTCCGTGAGTTAGCGGGCCAGGCGACCAGCCAGACTCCGTGGATCAGCGATGGTGTTGCCTACGGTCTCGTGTTTCGTCCGCTCCTGCCCGATGAAACCTCCTGTGACGACCTGGGGTAAGGGTCCGGGTCGGCTGATGCCGTCAGCAATTCCGTAATGAACGTCCAGCCGGACGCTCCTTGCGTCTAGCATTGCGAGATGACTGCACAACACAAGGACATCCGCAGACGGCTGCTCGCCTTGTTGTTCGCAGGCAACGCCTTTACCTCGACGATGATCGTCGCGGCGGCGACAGTCACGTCGCTCGCAGGTGAGTCTCTCTCCGGCTCGGCACGTTTCGCCGGTTTGCCTGCGACGGTCGGAGTTCTCGGCACCGCGGTCGCCGCATCCGTGTTGTCCCAGTTGAGCTACAAATGGGGGAGGCGTCGCACCTTCGTCCTCGGTGCGGTTCTCGCTGGACTCGGGGCGACAATCGCAGCGGTTTCGTTGTGGGTCGGCAGTTTCGTGCTGCTCATTGTCGGTTTGTTCATCATGGGTCCGGGGCGGGCGATCAATCAGCTTGCGAGATTCGCGGCTGGCGACATGCATGCGGATGATCGGCGGGTGTCGGCGATCAGCCTGATCGTATGGGCCGCGACGATCGGATCGGTACTGGGTCCGCGCCTCATTGCCCGAGCGGGGGCTGTGGCGGAGGCGCTTGGTATCCAGGCCCTCGCCGGACCGTTTCTCATGGCAGCGGTTGGATACGCCATGGCGGCCCTCTACTACTTCGCCGTTTTGCGGCCCGACCCCATGGAACTCGCTGTCGTCGAGAGCGACGGACCGATCGATGTTGAACGCCGCCCCATTCGCGAAGTCGTGCGCTTGCCGGCGATCAAGCTGGCACTTGCGGCTCTGATGGCATCCCAGTTCGTGATGGTGTTCGTAATGGTGATTTCGCCAGTCCACATGCGCGCCAACGGACACAATCTTGATGCCATCGGCTGGGTGATGATGGCTCACACGTTGGGCATGTTTGCGGTGGCCCCCATTACGGGCATCGCAATTCGGCGCTGGGGTACGCGGCGAGTCATCGTTGCTGCGACAGTGGTTCTCTTTGTTGCCAGCCTTGTTGCCATGACCGCAACGACGGCAGACATGAAGACACTCGTTGTTGCTCTCTTTCTGATCGGGCTCGGGTGGAATCTTGGGTTCGTTTCCGGCAGCACGGTCATCCAGGAGGAACTGGAGTTGCGGGATCGGGTCAGCATCCAGGGGGTTGGTGACACCCTCACCGCACTCGCTGGCGCCGTCGGAGCATTCACGACCGGTTTTGTTATCGATTGGTGGCAGTATCGGGGCGTCGCGGCTGTCGGCCTCGTCGTCTCCCTGGTTCCGCTGATCGCCGTCTCGAGGAACCGGGCGACTACCCGGTCCGACGACCGTACCGGGGTGGCGTCATCGTCCGGTCGGTAGTCATCGTCCGGTCGGTAGTAGTCGTTGTGTCTCTGCGCCCACGGTTTGGCGTATCTCTAAGAAACGCCCGCTAAGACGTTGGCCGGGGCGGCCATTGCCATCATGACCCCACTCGTGCGCTGAAGGTGACCGTTGCACCCCCGTGTGTCACTTAGCTGGTTGTCGTTCCCGGGGGAGCCTCCCGGCGTGGCCGCAGTCCGGCTCGCGCTATACTGCGAATCGTTCGCAATAAGCGAGGGAGTTGCACGTGACCGGAACCGAATGGGCATTGCTCGGAGCGTCGTATTTGTTGGGGCTTCGCCATGGCTTCGACTGGGATCACATCGCGGCTATAACCGACATCACTAGCTCCCAGGACAATGCCAAGAGTGGTTTGTGGTACTCGACGCTGTACGCACTTGGGCATGGGTTCGTCGTGATTGTCCTTGGTGCGATTCTCATCCTGTCTGGGTTCGCAGTCCCGGACTCCGTTGAAACGGTGATGGAACGTTTTGTTGGGGCAACGCTCGTGTTTCTTGGCATCTGGGTTTTTGTATCACTGGCGCGCCATGGCGCAGAGTTCCGCCTGCGCAGCCGATGGATGTTGATGTTCCAGTGGGTCCACCGAATGAAACTCCGGGTGCGCGCATGGCTGCGCCGACGCCGCGGAGCCGCAGAGGAGATTCCGGAGGTGCAAAAGGGGGTGGATGAGCCGTTTGCAAACTACGGTGTGAAGACCTCGTTCGGTGTCGGCATGCTTCACGGGGTTGGAGCCGAAACACCCACCCAGGTATTGATATTTCTCGCCGCCGCAGACACTGGTGGCCGGGGCATTGGTCTCGCCACGCTGGTGGTGTTCGTGGCGGGTATCGTCACGATGAACACTCTCATCGCGGTCGGGTCGGTGTTCGGTTTTATCGGCGCAACACACTCAAAGGCGATCTATCTCGCCACCGGGGTGATTATCGGCGTGTTCAGTCTTGGCATTGGCGGTTTGTTCCTGTTTGGCATCTCCGACGTGCTGCCGGCGCTCAACTGATATCCAGCGGCCGCATCACCGGGCGTTCTCACCCATCAGGACAAGGCGCAGGGGGCGTGTCGGCAGTTCTTCGGAGCGTGAGATCGCGGTCATGGTTTTCCCGATGCCGGGCTGGTTAACACGCCCGGGAGCAACGTTATGAGGTGATCATTGGACCGGGCGACGACCCAACAGAGGATCTCGTTCGGTCCGGTGAGCGCATAGGTCTCGAGGACCCCCGGTATATGCTGGAGGGCAGCGACGAGACCGGAGGATCCCAATGAATGACGACGTTATGCCCATTGAGGGATACGACTACATCGAGTTCTATGTGGGTAATGCCGTGCAGGCAGCCCACTACTACGCCACTGCATTCGGATTCGAACTCTTCGCCTATCAGGGGCCCGAGACCGGGGTTCGTGACCGTGTGTCTTTTGCCATGCAACAGGACCGGCTCCGGTTTGTGTTCACCGGGTCGCTCGATCCAAATAGCGCCGTCAGTCGTCATCACCTAACGCACGGCGACGGTGTACGTGACGTCGCCTTCCGGGTGCCCGATGCGTCTGCGGCATTTCGTGCGGCGACCACCCGGGGTGCGACGCCACACCGGTCTCCGGAGACGATCGTCGATGATCACGGGACCGTCACCCTCGCTGCGATCAAGACGTATGGCGACACGATTCATACCTTTGTGGAGCGCACCGGATACGGCGGCGGGGAGGCGTATGGCGAGTTCTTCCTCCCGGGTTACTCGCCGCGCTCGTGGGAAACACCTCGGGCGCCGACGGGTCTGAAATACATCGACCATGTCGTGTGCAACGTTGGGCTTGGTGACATGGATACGTGGGCACGGTTCTACGCCGACGTCATGGGGTTCACACAGTTGGCGCATTTCAATGACGATCAGATCAGCACGGACTTCACGGCTCTGATGTCCAAGGTGCTGTGGGATGGCGAGGGTCGCATCAAGTTGCCGATCAACGAACCGGCGGCGGGAAAGAAGAAGTCGCAGATCGAGGAGTACCTCGACTTCTACGGAGGTCCGGGTGTTCAGCATCTGGCCCTGGCAACGAACGATATTGTCGGGACCGTCGCGGCACTCCGCACCACGGGTATCGAGTTCCTGACGGTGCCGGGGACCTACTACGACGACCTGAGGGTTCGTTTGGACTGGACGCGCATCAACAGCGATATCGACGCGCTCGCCGAGCTGGGGATTCTCGTCGACCAGGACGACGAGGGTTACCTTCTGCAGATCTTCACCAAACCGGTGCAGGATCGACCGACCCTGTTCTACGAGATTATTGAGCGTCATGGTTCCCGCGGGTTTGGTGTCGGGAACTTCAAGGCTCTCTTCGAGTCGATTGAGCGCGAGCAGGGGCGTCGCGGCAACCTGTAGTCCGCCAGGGGCGGCTCCATCCCTAGTGCGGACGACCCATTGACTACTGTGGGTGTTTACCGATACACTGTGAGTGGGCTTGGGTATGTGAGGTAGTGCGTGCATTCTGTGCAAACGGCGAAGGGCTGAGCGCATGGACACGCTTTCCACGACACTAGAAGACACAACTTTTCCGCTTTCTCGGCGCGGTTATGACACTGCCGCGGTCGATCGTTTTATGGACAACCTCAGAGATGTTGTCATAGACCTCGAGGCTCGCCTTATGGTGGCCATGAGCAAGAGCGGGTCCCTCGAGACACAAATGCGAGCGGTCGGCGATGCCGAGCATGTCGCCGAAGCCGCGTTTGTTGCGGCCGCGGATGCAAAACGTCGTCTCATTGCTCAGGCTGAACGCAAGGCGTCCGACATTATCGCCGAGGCGAACGCCGAAGCGGCCCGTCTGCTTGGGGAACCAGAAAGGGCGGTCGACAAGGCCCGCCGCGAAGCGGACGAGGTGCTTAACGAGGCTGTCAAGCGGATCGAAGCCAGTGATGCGAGAGCCGCCAGAATCATCGAGCAGGCCGAAATGACTGCCCGCACGCTCCTCGCAGACGCCCGCAACACGGCCCGCGAACTGACGACTAGTGCCCAGGAAGACACCACGCAGGGGATAGCGCATGCTGAGCGTGAGTACGAGCGCATTCAGGTGTTGCTGGCAACATTGAAACGCGCCGTGGCGGAGTCATTGGTAACGGTGGAGGCGACACACCCACGCGAAGTGGTTGCGAGCCTCGCTGTCGATCTCAGCGCAGTCGAGCTCAGCAACTAGCCGCTATTCGAACTACGGCAAGAACACTCTACAATTGGTGGTTGAAGACGCCGATGGAGTGATATGTCACGCAGTGTCAACAAACGCCTCCGGCAGCTCAACAAAAGCGGCCCACCCGGACCAAGGTCGACTCAGGACCCCAATCCGGTGGGGACCTGGCTGCCGTTTGTTGCGGCGGGTCTCTCCGGTCTCCTCGTAATCTCTCTTACCGCGGCCTGGTTTGGCGGGCGTTCTGTCGAGCAGGCGATTGAGACTCGGGTCTCGGATCAGCTCTCGGCGGCCGGTATCAGCGATATCCGCATCAAGGCCGATGGACGCAACGTCACGGTCGGCGGTGTGGTCGAGAGCGATGCGCAGCTGGCGGCAATGCTCGAGGTTATTCGTGCGGATCCGCTGTCGCGCAGGGTCACGTTTTCCGACGTTCGTGTTGTGGTGCCTGTCGGTGAAACAGATACAGCCGTCAGTCCCGATGCACTTGTTGTGTCCTGGGAGGGATCGGCAGTCAGTGTGACGGGCACGATGTCCGACGATGCGGCCTTGTCATCCGTACGGTCAACTGTCGACTCGGTCTTTCGGACCGTCGACGCGACCGGTTTGACAATTCGAGGCGGTGTCCCGGCCGAGGAAGCATGGCTCGGTGCAGCGTTGCGTATGGTGACCGAAATCGGGGGACGTCTTGATAGCGGTACCATCACGATCAACCGGGGTGTCATCTCGGTGTCTGGAGAGTTCGACACCCGTCAGGAACGTCGCGACGCCCGCGATGTCGCAGAAGCAATTGTCGAGGCGAGTGGGCTCGATTTCGTTTCCGGTCTCACAGTTAAGGAAGCGCCGCCGCCGACACATGCCGAGGTCGTGGAACTCCAAACCAGCCTCGACGATCTCATAGCGGGGAAGGTGGTCGAATTCGAAACAGGATCCGATGTGCTGACGCCAATAGGTGTCGACTTGCTGAACGAGATCATCACCGCGCTGGAGCAGTTTCCTCTTGTACCCATCGAGATCGCTGGTCACGCCGACTCCCAGGGTGCGGCCGATGTGAATATGGATCTGTCCATCCGGAGGGCACAGGCCGTCCTTACTTATCTCGTTGCCAACGGTATGGATCCAACCCGCTTCGAAGTCGTGGGCTACGGTGAGACTCAACCGATCGCAGACAACTCGACCGCCGAAGGACGCGAACGTAATCGGCGAATCGAGTTCAAGGCCCTGGAGGGATAGTGCTCGAACTCGCATCAGAGATCTCAATATGGATGACGGTATCCGCCATCTTTGGGTTCGCCGTCGGGTGGACAGCCCGCGGGCGAAAACGCCAATCAGGATCGGGCGCAAAACGCCGCATGCGTTAGGGGATTGCGTTCCGCCTCGTTAACCGACGGATCTGCGTGGGAACACAAGTTTCCCGAGGGTCGTCGGTAGGAGAGCAAGCCCGACGATGATGACCGCGACCGCACCGATCTTGTACACCGGTTGAACACCGACACGTTGGGCCACCGCCGTGCCAATGATCGTTCCCAGCGGGAGCGTCGCATACGCAACGGTTCGCGATGCTGCGGTGATGCGGCCCAGGTACTCGGGCGGCGAGAGGCGTTGTCTCGAGGTGACGAATGCGATGTTGACGGTGCCGACACCAGCCAGCGAGAACCCCGCAGGGATGAATCCAAAGAAGTTCCCCATCATCAGCATGCCACCAAATCCGGCCCCCATGAGGATGAGACCTCCGATGAAGAGGTGGCCGATGCGCGCCCGTGCGGCGAGTCGCGACGCAGCCAGCAGGAGCAGGGTGCCGATCAGTCCCTGGATTCCGAGAAACAGGCCGATCGCTGCCTGGTCCTTGAACAACAAGGTGAAGGCGTCGGGAATCGCAAAGGTCGGCGGGGCATAGTCTCGTACGTATACGACGAGAAGAGTCTCCAACGGGGCGAAAACGAGGTTTGCAAACGAGGCTGCCAGCGTTGCGACGACGAGCGGGCGCAATCGCAATAGTTCCTTGACACCCGACAGAACACTCGGTAGCAGCGCCTCGGTGACCCCCTTGACTCTGGGGTAGATAGTGCGGACCGACAGGAGGGACAATGCCGAAACCAGGAACGTTGCAGCCTGCACCCCGAAAGCAAGGGGGAATCCGCCCGAGGTGGCGATGATGATCCCGCCCAGGGCAGGACCGACGGTGAACGCAAAAGTTCGCGAAAGAGCGATTCGCGAGTTGATTCCTACGAGCAGGCTATCCGGAACGGCCCGCGGCAACAGAGTCTGTAAGCCGCTGTCGAAAAACACGCTCATGGTGCCAACCACGAACGCCGATGCCAGAACCAATGGGAGATGCACGGTCCCCGAGGCGGTTCCCATGGCAAGCACGATGAAAACACCGGCACGGACAAGGTCTGCTGCGATGAGGATCGGTTTGATCGAGTATCGGTCGAGCAACGCTCCGGCGACGAGGCCAAAGAGCAGAAGCGGCAGGGTTTCTAGGGCGGCGGTGAAGCCGAGTTCCGTGGCACTGTTGTTCAGCGACAGAACATAGAGTGGAAGTGTGAGATATGCGACGTAGTCACCGAGAAGTGAAGCCGCCTGGCCCAGCACGATCGATCGGGAATTACGTGCCCCCCGGCTCGATCTCCGAAGGCCGTCGAGGTGAGGTTGGTGAACGGCTCTCATCGCCACTGACTGTAGTCGAATGTCGCGCTACATGGCGGTGTTTCGACGTCATGTCACCCGGCAGACGATACGTCACGCAGTTGAGGTAGCCTAGGTGTTCATGAACAGCTCAGCAGACATTCCAACAATGGTCCAGGAGTTCTACGAACTCGCCAAGGCCTATCTGCGTCAGGAGACAATTGAACCGGCGAAACGTCTCGGCCGGTTCGCCGCGTACTCTCTGGCTGCCGCCCTGTCGTTTGCGTTGGGCGCCTTCTTTTTTGGCGTCGCGGTACTGCGTACCGCGACGCGTCTTCTGCCAGCGGGACCGTACTGGTCTGCCCTGGCCTATGGCATAACGGTCGCGATACTGGTGCTCGCAATCGGGCTGATTGTGTGGCGCACAAGCTCGTCTGAAGGGACCCGGGTGTAACGATGGCAATCTCACGAGATGATCTCGAAGCAAAACTCCACGATATTGGGACCGCAATTGATGAAACCAAACAGCAGGCACAGACCACTGGTGTGATGATCGCTGCGGGTGTGGTCGTGATGATTGGATTGGTGTACTTGTTGGGCCGCCGTCGGGGTGGAAAAGCCAAGGGTGCCCGCATCGAGGTGTTCAGGCTGTGATCCGGGGTTTCTTCTCGGCGTATCGTGGCGTGAGCTGGTTTCTGCGCGGCCTACGCTCAGGGAACCGTGTTATTTCGGGGGTCGGAGCGTTGGTCGCGACAACAGCGTGGCTTCGCTCACGTAAGGCGAACAATCGCACCGTCCTCACCGAGGTGCTCAAACCGGGGGAGTCAGTTACGCTACGGGTCGTTCGCGGCGAGACGATCTCCGAGCGAACCATCAGTTCGTAGAGCAAAGGGATTCCAATGTATCGCAACCGAGAGCGCTTCATCAAGATTGTCGTGTGGTTCGTTGTCATCACCATGGTGCTGACAGTCGTTGCGTCCCTCGCCTCGTCGATCGGTTAGACGCTGGCTGGCGACCTGTTCTCATTCGGTGACGCGTGTCTTCTCTACGACCGCAAGGGTCGACGGTATCTCATCGACCTCATTGAGGGTGTTTCCTTTCACTACCACCGTGGTCTGCTCGCTCATGGCGACATCGTCGGAACCGCGCCGGGTACAACCCTTGCCTCGACGCTCGGGGCACCGCTGACTCTCATGCGACCGCGCCTCGCCGACTACACAACCAAGATGGGTCGCGGAGCAACCATTGTGTACCCCAAGGACGTCGGAGCAATTCTGACCTGGGCCGACATCGCGCCCGGCATGACCGTGCTGGAAGCGGGTACCGGATCTGGGGCGCTCACCATGGCCCTCTCGCGCGCGGTTGGGTCCAGCGGAAAGGTGATATCGGTAGACGTTCGAGAGGACCACCACAAGAAGGCACGGAAGTTGATCGGTGGATTCTTCAACGAGTTCCCCCCCAATATCGAGCTGCTCATTGGCGAATTTGCCGATGTGCTCCAGGAGTCCACGCCGGACCGAGTCGTGTTGGACATGCCGGAGCCATGGCCCCACGTCCCGGCGATTGTGGAGCGCATGCGGCTCGGCGGAACGTTCTGTTGTTATCTGCCGACAGTTCCCCAAGTCGAGAAGGTACGTGCGGCGATGGAGGAGACCCGACGTTTTATCGAGGTCTCGTCGTTCGAGATCATGCATCGGGAGTGGGCGGTGTCTGGGAGGTCAGTACGACCGGAACACCGGATGGTTGGCCACACCGGTTTCCTCACCGTCGGGCGAACCTTTGCCCCACTGCGCAAGACTGCGCGTGGTCCCGAACGCGATTGAGGGGCCGCCGGTGCGACCCCTCAAGTGTTACAACGGTTGCGGTTAAGGTTCGATGAATATGCACTCGCCGGGGCATTCCTCGGCGGATTCCACGACGAGATCCATCTGGTCATCGCCGAATTCAGCGAGTCCCTGGGCACCCTCCGTGTTTCCTTGTGACGCCGCAAAGATCTTGTCACCTTCGCGCACGTAGGCAAGGCCATCGTCGAGAAGGACAAAGACGTCGGGTGCGATTTCTTCGCACAAACCGTCTCCGGTACAAAGGTCCTGGTCGATCCAAACTTTCATCGATTCATCTCCTGCTTCATAAGCGGGGTCAGTGTAACCGCGAAAACGGTTGTAGATGTTCGCAAGACGACCGAATTGTTTCTCAAGGCTGCCTACACTGAACAAAGGCTATCACCGCGATGGCAGGTCCAAAGGAGACGACCCTGTGGATGACACCGATCGGCCAAAGAACGACATGCCGGCAACGGTTCGCGTGCTGGAAGAAGAGATCGCCGTCCTGCGCCGCCGCCTCCAAGACGCACCACAACGGGTCCGGGTCCTCGAGCAACGGTTGCTGAGCGCCAAGGCCGATCTCACCCAGGCCGTTGGTCAGAATCAAAAGCTCGCTGGCGCGCTTGAAGAAACCCGTGAACAGCTCGCAATGTTGCGCGACGAGGTCGAAAAGCTCACCGCACCACCGAATCCGTTCGGTGTGTTGCTGGCGGTCAACCCCGAGGGCACTGTCGATGTCCACACCGCGGGGCGCAAGATGCGGGTCGCGGTCGAGCCCTCTATCGAGGTGAAACAGCTCGAGATCGGCCAGGAACTGGTGTTAAACGAGGCATTCAATGTTGTCGATGTGCGTCCGTTCGTACACATCGGTGAAATCGTGACCGTGAAGGAGATCCTGAGCGACAACAGGGTCGTCGTCTTGGTGCATGGCGACGACGAGAAGGTTGTTGACCTTGCGGGGTCCCTTGAGCCGGGGATGATCCGAGCCGGCGACAACGTGCGCATGGACACCCGCAGTAACCTCGTCTTCGAGCGCATACCGCGTCCCGAGGTCGAGGAACTTGTGCTCGAAGAAGTCCCCGACATCACCTACGAGGAAATCGGTGGTCTCGGCGATCAGATCGAGGTTATCCGCGACGCCGTTGAGCTGCCCTACGTTCACAAGGAGAGATTCCAGGCATATAACCTGTCGCCTCCCAAGGGTGTTCTGCTGTATGGGCCTCCGGGATGTGGCAAGACGCTGATCGCCAAGGCAGTCGCAAACTCGTTAGCGAAGGCCGTGGCCGCGAAGGAGGGCAGGTCGGAGACCCTCTCCTATTTTCTCAACATCAAGGGTCCGGAACTTCTCAACAAGTACGTTGGTGAGACGGAGCGCCAGATTCGACTGATCTTCCAGCGTGCCAAGGAAAAGTCGGACGAAGGTGTGCCGGTTATCGTCTTCTTCGATGAAATGGACTCGCTCTTCCGGACACGGGGGACCGGGGTCTCGTCCGACGTCGAGTCAACAATTGTTCCGCAGCTGCTTTCGGAGCTCGACGGCGTTGAAAGCCTCAAGAATGTGATCGTTATCGGTGCCTCGAATCGAGAGGACCTCATAGACCCGGCGATTCTGCGACCGGGCAGGCTGGATGTGAAGATCAAAGTCTCAAGGCCCGACGAGGTTGCCGCACGGCAGATCTTTCGGATCTACATTGCCGAGGACCTTCCGTTTGATGCCGAGGAACTGGCTGCCGCTGGGGGAGACGTCGGCTCCCACGTTGCCCGTCTCTCCGAGCTGATCGTCGACCGCATGTACTCAACGAGCGACATCAATCGGTTTCTTGAGGTCACCTACGCCAACGGTGACCGCGAGACGTTGTTTTTCAAGGATTTCGCTAGCGGGGCCATGATTGAGAACGTGGTCCGTCGGGCGAAAAAGGATGCGATCAAACGAGAGATCGCCGGGAAATCATCGGGGTTGAAGGCAGAGGACTTTTTCGCTGCTGTCGCCCAGGAGTTCCGCGAACATGAGGACCTGCCGAACACCACAAACCCGGATGACTGGGCTCGCATATCCGGCAAGAAGGGTGAGCGCATCGTTTACGTGCGCACCCTGATCGAAGGTGACGGTAACGGTAAGACAATCGAGGCCGTACAGCCCGGGCAGTACCTCTAAACGGGTGACACTATGAGCCACTCAATCGTGATCGGTACCGAAACAGAGTTTGGCATCGCATCGTTGCACGACGCCGATTTCAAACCCGTGCTGGCATCCACTCACGTCGTCAACGCCGAGGTGGCCGGCAGGAATCCGATCCGCTGGTCATTTGAAGAAGAATCTCCGGGGCTGGACTTGCGTGGGTATGGCACCGAGGAGTCGTACCCTTTCGACCTCGAAAGCGGTCTCGTGAGCACGGTTCTGACAAACGGGGCACGATTCTACGTCGATCATGCCCACCCGGAGTACTCCTCGCCCGAGACGACCAACCCGTACGACGCCGCTCTCTACGACAAGGTCGGGGAGTCAATCGTGCATCGTGCGGCGGTCCGGGCAGCGGAGCTCTTTGGCGTGGGGGACTACCGCATCCACAAGAACAACTCCGACGGCCACAGCAACTCCTACGGGTGGCACGAGAACTATCTCGTCGATCGATCGATTCCATTCGACGCGATCGTGGACCACCTCACCGGGTTTTTGGTTTCTCGCGTGATCATCGCTGGTGCGGGCAAGGTCGGTAGCGAGAATGATCGGCCCCGTGTCGACTACCAGATCAGCCAACGGGCCGACTTTATCGAGGAGCGGGTCGGTCTCGAGACGACCCTGAAGCGTCCGATTATCAACACCCGCGATGAACCCCACGCCGACCCACTCAAGTATCGGCGCCTTCACATCATCGTTGGTGACGCGACTCTTTCGGAGGTGCAGACATTCCTGAAGGTTGGCACGGTCTCCCTGTTCCTTGCTGCACTAAGCGAGGACGCGCTTGGTGAACCTCTGGTCCTTGAAGACCCCGTGGCCGCACTGCGAACCTTTAGCAACGACCCGATGCTTGACGCCAAGGTTGCCCTTGCCGACGGGCGCCACATGACGGCCGTCGAAATGCAGCGCCACTACTACGCCAGGCTCCAAACGTTCCACCATCGTGCCGGTCTGCATCCATCATTCGTCGATCTCCTCAAACGGTGGGACGCGGTCCTGCGTGATCTCGCCAAGGATCCGATGCTGACCGCGGATCGTCTCGATTGGACCGCAAAGCTCGCCCTCTTGAACTCGTACCGCAAGCGAGAGTCGCTTGCGTGGAACCACCCGAAGATCGCACTGATCGCCCTGCAGTATCACGACGTTGATCCGAGAAGAAGCCTGTTCCGCAAGCTAGTGCGTGCTCAACGAATGCAACGTCTGTTCACCGATGAACAGGTCGCGGCGGCATGTGTCGAGCCACCGGACGACACCCGAGCGTTCTTCCGCGGCGAGTGTGTGCGCCTATTTGGCGATTCAATCGTTGCTGCAAACTGGGATTCCCTAGTGTTTGAAACCGGGGCCGACAATCTATGGAGGGTGCCTATGATGGAGCCACTTCGTGGGACGAGGGACCACGTCGGGGAAGTACTTGAGCAAAGTGAGTCCCCAGCCGAACTTATCGAGACGCTTGGAGATATCGGTGACAGATCGTGAACATCAGCAGAAGAAACAGTCGGACGGCGCCGAAACGCAGGATGATGTTCAGCCCGCAGCACAAGGGCAGGAAGTAACCGATCAGATCGATGACCTCCTTGAGGAGATCGACTCGGTGCTTGAAGAAAACGCGGAAGAGTTCGTAAAGAACTACGTGCAAAAGGGTGGAGAGTGACCCACGAACGACACGAACCGAGCAGTGCGCTGCCGGTATTTGGGTCACACATGGACACCAGTTTTCTCTCGTTGCTGGACCAGCATGGCATGACACCATCGTGGACGCTGGCGGGTAATCCCGATGTGTCGGCGATTCCCGAGGCCACGACGATCCTTGCTATCCAGTATGCGGGTGGTGTTGTGATGGCCGGTGACCGCCGTGCAACAGCAGGGAACGTCATTGCTCACACGAAGATGAAAAAGGTGTATCCAGCCGACAAGTTCTCGGCTGTCGCGATCTCCGGAACTGCCGGGATGGCGGTGGAGATGATCAAACTCTTCCAAACCGAACTCGAACACTATGAAAAGATTGAGGGCATGCGGCTCTCTCTTGAGGGGAAAGCGAACTATCTGGCCCGCATGGTGCGCGGCAACCTCTCGCTTGCGTTCCAGGGCCTCGTGGTCGTCCCGCTGTTCTGCGGGTACGACGAGCATGATGAGACCGGTCGTCTCTATACCTTCGACGTTGTTGGGGGGCGTTACGAGGAGGACAGGTATGCGGCTACCGGGTCCGGCGGAACCGAGGCTAGGTCGTTCCTCAAAGGTGTGTATGAGGCCGATGCATCCGAAGAGACCGCGATGAGGTGGGCGGTGGAGGCACTCATCGCCGCCGCCGAGGAGGATGCCGCCACCGGTGGTCCCGACATTCGAAGGGGTATCTTTCCGACAGTCGTTGTCGTCGGCAGTGAAGGGTTTCGGGAGATTTCCGACGATGCACTGGCGCCCCTTGCCGCGAGTATCTTGGAGAACCGACCGTGAGCATGCCGATGTACGTGCCGCCCGAGCAACTCGTCAAAGATCGGGCAGAGTTCGCCATGAAGGGTATCGGACGGGGACGACCCATCGCTGCCGTCCAGTACGACAACGGCGTCCTCCTGTTTGGTGAGAACCCATCCTCCACGCTCCACAAGATCGGGGAGATCTACGACCGCATCGCTTTTGCCGCAGTCGGCAGGTTTAACGAATTCGAGTCCCTACGGGTTGCCGGCGTCCGTTATGCCGACGTCAAGGGTTACAACTACGGCCGAACCGATGTCACCGCCCGCGGTCTTGCCAATGGTTACGCCCAGACACTCGGTCAGATCTTCATTCATGAAGTGAAACCCTACGAGGTGGCCGTTGTGATAGCTGAGGTTGGCGACAGCCCCGCCGATGATGTGATGTATCGGGTTCAGTTCGATGGCACGCTTATTGATGTCCAACACTTCACGGCACTCGGCGGCTCCGAGGAGACACTCCTCGAAATACTCGCCGAGAGTTTCGAGGAGGGGGCTCCGTTGGCCGACGTGCTGGCCCGTACTGCCGCTGCGATTACGACGAACGACGAGAGCGAGATTGCTCCCGAGCGTTGGGAGGCAGCGGTGCTCGATCGTAGCCTTGGTCGTCGCCGGTTCCGCCGTCTCGACACGGAAGAAATCGCCGCCGCCATCGACGCGTAGGGCTTCCTGGTTCCCCGAAACGGGTACGC
The DNA here is from genome assembly GCA_013151445.1 of Actinomycetota bacterium. Taxonomy (GTDB): domain Bacteria; phylum Actinomycetota; class Acidimicrobiia; order Spongiisociales; family UBA5794; genus BMS3BBIN02. The sequence goes on along the minus strand of JAADIG010000074.1, from coordinate 20,118 downwards.
TGCACATATGCGACGCAGGATCTTTGGGATCGAGAACGAGTACGGGGTGACATGCACCCTTGCGGGGCAACGGAGGTTGTCGCCCGATGAGGTGGCGCGCTATCTGTTCCGCAGAGTCGTTAGCTGGGGACGCTCCTCGAACGTCTTTCTTGAGAACGGTGCACGTCTGTACCTCGATGTCGGGTCGCATCCTGAGTACGCCACCCCGGAATGTGACTCCCTGCTCGACGTCGTTGTCCACGATCGAGCCGGCGAACGGATCCTCGACAAATTGGTTGAATCCGCCGAACAGCGCCTCATGGAGGAGGGCATTAAGGGGACCATCCACCTGTTCAAGAACAACACCGATTCGGCGGGGAATTCCTACGGATGTCACGAAAATTATCTCATCGGTCGGCTTGGTGAGTTCCAGAAGACCGTTGACACACTCATCCCGCACATGGTGAGCCGGCAGATCTATACCGGCGCCGGAAAGTTGCTCACCACCCCGCGTGGCACTCAGTTTTCCATGTCGCAGCGGGCCGAACACATCTGGGAGGGTGTGTCTTCTGCGACGACCCGATCTCGGCCGATTATCAACACCCGTGATGAACCGCACGCCGACGCCGAACGTTATCGACGTTTGCACGTCATTGCCGGCGACTCGAACATGTCCGAATACGCGACGTATGTGAAGATTGGCATCACGGCCGCCATCTTGCAGATGATCGAGGACGCCGTGGTGTTTCGTGACCTGACGCTTGAGAACCCGATCCGCGCGATTCGTGAGGTTGCCCACGACCCGACTTGCCGCCAGCGGGTCCGTCTGGCGAATGGGCGCGAACTGTCCGCTCTGGACATGCAGTGGGAGTACCTCGAAAGGGCGATGCGATATGCGGCGACGAGCGGGTTTCCCGCAGAGACACAGCGTGCGGTCGACATGTGGGAATCGTTGTTGACGGGCCTGGAGAAGGACCCGATGTCGCTGGACCGGGAATGCGACTGGGTTGCGAAGTACAAACTCATCGAACGTTATGCCGCCAAACACGATCTCCCCATGTCGTCACCGAAACTTGCGATGATTGACCTTGCATATCACGACGTGAATCAGCAGAGAGGCTTGTACTACCTCCTGCAGCGGCGTCATTTGGTCGAACGGCTCATCACGGACGAAGCGGTGCAACGTGCCATGGTACGTCCACCGCAGACGACCCGTGCGAAGCTCCGCGGTGACTTCATTAAGGCCGCCAAGGCAGCCAAGCGTGATTTCACCGTCGACTGGGTCCATCTCAAACTCAACGATCAGGCGCAACGAACTGTCCTGTGCAAGGACCCGTTCCGTGCCGTAGACGATCGGGTTGAGAAGCTCATTGCGACGTTGTAGAGCGAACTCGGGAGTCTTCCACATCATCGTGTCCTCAGATAGGCTCTGACTATGCAGAAGGTCGTTGAGCGAATTTTGAATCTTCTGGCGTTCCTGCTCACCACGGATCGTCCGGTAACCGCCGATGAAGTGCGCCACACCGTGGCGGGTTACGACCGCGACAACGATGAGGCGTTTCGTCGCATGTTCGAACGCGACAAAGACCTGTTGCGTACTTTGGGAATTCCCCTGACGACCAAGGCCACGGATGCTTGGGAGGTCGAGACCGGGTACGTCGTTCCCAATGACGAATACGGGCTTCTCGACCCTGAGCTGAACGACGAGGAACGTGTCGCCCTTCTCCTTGCCCGCCAGGCGGTTTTGATGGGTGGCGCTGCCGAGGCCTTTGAGCCGCTGCTCAAGTTGGGCGGTCTGCCGGCACTTGCGTCACCCGAACCCTTCGCCGCCACTTTGGATCTCGACGACGAAAGCATCACGAGAGTGTTCGAAGCGACGACGGAACGGCTCGTGATAGCGTTCGGATACCGGGGTGTGGCACGCCGGGTGGCGCCGTACGGTCTCGTGCACCGTCGTGGCAACTGGTACGTCGTCGGCTCCGAAGAGGGGCAGACCGAGGTTAAGGCTTTCCGAATCGACCGCGTCGAGACCGAAATCGCCGTGACCGCTACGTCGTTCGTTCGTCCCGACGGCATCAGGGTATCGGACGCCATCCCTGGGGCTCCGTGGGAGGCCGGGGGCGAAGACATTCATGCGATCGTCTTGTTCGACCCCGAGCTCGCATGGTGGGCGGCTCGCAGAATCTCCGATCGCACAGCAACCGAGCCGACGGACGATGGGGGACTGCGAGCGACCATTCCGGTGCGCAACGTCGATGCCTTTTTTGCATGGATGATTGACTTTGGCGACAAGGCGGTTATCGAGGGACCGGCCGAGCTCCGGGCACGGTTCATCGATCGGGTAAGGGGTGTGTCGTGAGCAGTCCCAAGACCGTGCAGCGTCTCTTCCGCATCCTCTCGATGCTGCCATGGGTGATCGCCAACCCGGGCAGTACCGTGCGCGAGGTCGTCGAACGCTTCGACTACTCCTCGCCAAAACAGCTTGCGGCCGATCTCGACCTCGTGTTTGTCTGCGGCCTCCCCGGCTACGGCCCCGGCGAACTCATGGTCGCCTACATCGATGACGATGAGGTCGTGGTCGAACTTGCCGACTATTTTTCCCGACCGATCAGGTTGACACCACCCGAAGCACTCCAGCTCATTGGTGCGGGGAGAGCGGTGCTGTCGTCGGGTGCGGCACCCGAGGCGCTCGAACGTGCCGTGCAGAAGCTGGAGCACATGCTCTTCTCGGATGTCGATCAGGTGCTGACGGTCGATCTCTCCGAACCGCCGTTGCTCCAAGAGCTTCGCAGCGCCGTGGAGCGCAAGGGTGTCGTCACAATCACCTACACCGCGCTCGGCACTGGGGACACCACCGTACGAGACATCGAGCCGTGGCAACTTCGCTCGACGCTCGGCAACTGGTACTTGACCGCCTGGTGCCACCGGGCCGACGCAGAGCGGGTGTTTCGCCTCGACCGCATTCAGCGTGTTGTAGACACTGATGGTGTGGCGGAGGCGGTTCGTCGGGTCGATTCGATTGCCATTGGTTACACACCGAACGCCGGTGAAACTATCGCAACACTGCGGCTCGGTGAGCGCGCCCGCTGGGTGTCCCAGTACTACCCGGTTGATGTTGTGAGCGATGACGAGGGCGACACCGTTGTGCGTCTGTCCGCATACGATCCCAACGTTGCGGCGAAGCTCCTCATCCGGTTGGGGTCCCACGCTGAGCTTCTTGACGGGGAGCGAGTCGCGGTCGCGTACGAGGAGCTCCAGCGCCAGATCCTGTCGCGGTATCCGGAGGCCGTGGAGTGACGATACGGATCATCGGTGCGGGGTGATGGTCTGTACTAGTCCGTTCGGACTAGGAGTCAAATAGTCATTCAGGGTTGCGCCCCAATGCCGATGGTGAAGGGGACAGTAAGGGCACACCAAGAGGCTGAGGCTGATGACAACTATTCGCACGACCTGCAACCACTGCGGCGACGTCGAACTCACGACCCACGATATTGGGTTGGAACTCACTCCAGAGCGGTCGACAGGCAGCTATCGGTTCGAATGTCCGTTCTGCAGTTCGATGCAGCGCCGCCCAGCTAACCACAGGGTAGTGAGCATCCTGCTCGCAACCGGTGTCTCGTATGAAGTCGTTCCCCACCAGAGCGAATTCATCACAGAAGAAGAGATTCGAGAATTCGCCCGTGCGCTTGACGACGACGGCTGGTTCTCAGAGATTGCAGCGTCGTAGCCATTTTCTAGGATGGTAAGGCTCCGCGACCCCCACATTTGTGGGGGTCGGTCTGTTTCCGGGGGGTGCCGCTCCGCCCCACCCACAGGCGACCCGATGGGTTGGGTGATGGGAAACGCCTAACAGTCTCCTACAATCCCCGATGTGTTCAACTTCGGAGATATGACGGTCCTCGCAATCCTGATCCTGGTCATCTTTGGCCCGGACCGAATGCCCGAACTCGCTCGCAAGGCGGGGACGATGCTCGCAAAGGCCCGCGACACCGCCCGCGTGCTGAGAGAGGATCTTGGCAGCGAGTACAAGGAGATCCTGGAACCGATAGAAGATGTCCGCAAAACGTTGAAAGAGGCCCGGACGGAGATCCGGGGTATCGCCTCCGACGTCGCGCAACAGGTGGGGGCGGTCGTCGATGACGTGAAGGCTGAAGTCAACGCGGTGACCAGCGAGGCGAAGTCGACCGTCGATGAGGCGCTTGCGGAGGCTCGTAAGGCGGTCGAGCTCGACAAGCCGGTGTCGCCGGGTGGTCCGGGTGATGTGCTTCCCGAGGAGGCCGAGCCGGTTGCCGATGCAACCGAGCAAGTTCTCGACGACACGAAACCCGAACCCGACGTCGTTGCTGACGAGGTGGAGCTGTCCGTTGATGAGGCGCTTGCGGAGGCTCGTAAGGCGGTCGAGCTCGACAAGTCGGTGTCGCCGGTTGCCGATGCAACCGAGCAAGTACTCGACGACACGAAACCCGAACCCGACGACACCGACGGAGCGACCGATGGCACCGTCGGCCCGCCCAACGGTGTAACCGAGAGTCGCGAACGGGACGGGGATTCGGATACCGATCATACGGATTCGGGACCGTGATGAGCCAGCAAATGACCCTGCTCAATCATATTCGCGAGTTGCGCGACCGTGTCATCAAGGCACTTATCGCGCTGACGCTGGGGACCATCATTGGGTTCTTCTTCAACCGACAAACGCGGGTGTTCCTGGAAGAGCCCTACATCGTGATTACGGGGAACAAGCTCGGGTTTCTTTCGCCCGCTGAGGGTTTCACGCAGGCCATGAAGGTGTCACTCTTTCTTGGATTGGTGATGGCAGCTCCGATCGTTATCTATCAGACGTGGCGTTTTGTTGCCCCCGCGCTGAACCGGCGCGAAAAGAGATTCATCATCCCGTTGTCGATGGTCATGGCGCTGCTGTTTGTAGCGGGGATATCGCTGGGCTACTGGACCTTGCCGCTGGCATTGCGGGTCCTTTTCAGTTTCGCCGGTGAATCGGTCGAACCCACAATCACGGAGCCGAAGTACCTGTCGTTTGTGCTGCGCTACATGCTCGGGTTTGGTGTGGGATTCCAGTTCCCGATCGCGTTGTTTTCGGCGTCTGCTTTTGGCATGCTCACCAGCCGACAGCTCCGCTCTGCGTGGCGTGGTGCAATGGTCACGATTGTGGCGGTCGCTGCCCTGATCATGCCCGGCGGTGATCCACTTCCCCTGCTGATTCTTGCAACCCCGATGTACCTTCTGTACGAAGCGACGATCCTCGCCATCAAGCTTATTCTGCGCAAGTGAACACACCGACCCTCGCATCTGCGTTTCTTGAGACCCTGGAGTTTCCCCCCGATCGGTTCCAGGTCGAAGCGGTTCGGGCTATCGATGCTGATGAGAGTGTCGTGGTCACCGCGCCGACGGGCGCCGGTAAGACGGTCATTGCCCTTGCCGGTATCTCACGGGCCCTCGGGCAGCAACGTCGGGCGTTTTATACGACGCCGATCAAGGCGCTGTCGAATCAGAAGTTTGGGGAACTTGGCGAGATCTACGGTGAGCAGTCAGTTGGTCTGCTCACCGGCGACAACGTGATCAACGGTGACGCGGCGGTTGTTGTGATGACAACCGAGGTGTTGCGTAACATGATCTACGCCGGATCCAGCGCTTTGGACAACCTTGGTGTAGTCATCCTTGACGAGGTCCACTACTTGGCTGACGTGGCGCGGGGCTCCGTCTGGGAGGAGGTGGTGATCCACCTCGACCGTCGTGTCCAGTTCGTGAGCCTGTCGGCGACAATCGCTAACGCCGAGGAGTTCACGGCATGGATGCGTTCACGCCGTGGCCCCACAAAACTCATCCAGGAGCACACCCGGCCAGTTCCGTTGGATGTCGAGTACATGATCAACGACGCCCACCGCGATGAGGGTCTTATCGTTGAGCCGGTGTTCGCGGAAGATTCGAAACGTCCCAACCCGAACATTGTGAGACTACTCAAGCGGGGTCGGGGGAAACATCGGCGATTCCGTACACCACGTCGACGTGAAGTCGTCGAGGAGCTATCGGGGCGCGGTCTGCTTCCGGCGATCATCTTTGTTTTTTCGCGCGCGGGTTGCGATCAGGCCGCTCGGGATATTGCGAGGGCACGTCTCGGTCTGACAGACAGCGAGGAACGACGATACATTCGGGGTCGTGCTGAGCAGCTCACGGCGCATCTCTCGCCAGAGGATCTCGCCGTGGTTGGGTACGAAACCTGGCTCGCCAACCTTGAGTCCGGCGTGGCGAGCCACCACGCCGGTCTTGTCCCGGCGTTCAAGGAAACAGTTGAGGACCTCTTCGTGTCTGGACATCTCCAGGTTGTATTCGCAACCGAGACCCTCGCGATGGGGATCAACATGCCGGCGCGCAGTGTCGTTCTCGAAAAACTCTCGAAGTTCACTGGTGAAGGACACGACCTGCTCAAACCGGGTGACTTCACACAGCTGACCGGGAGAGCCGGGCGTCGCGGCATTGATACACAGGGTACGGCGGTCGTGCTTCACACGACGCACGTGCCGTTCGATCGTGTCGCGGCGATTGCGGCCGCCGGTTCCCACCCGCTGCGGTCATCGTTCCGCCCGTCGTACAACATGGTTGTGAACATGATTGCGAACTACGAACAGTCTCGTGCCGAACAATTGCTGCAGGCATCGTTTGCTCAGTTCACGGCTCAGGCCCGGTCGGAGTCCCTCGGGTCACGACTTGCGGCCCTCGAAAACGACATCGCGACGTGGAAACCGCTGGCGACATGCCAGCGCGGTGACATCCGGAGCTGGGCGGACGCCCACAACCGTGCGGCGGATGTCGCTCATCTGCTGGACGGTTTCGCGAGCCGACTGGAGATCGGAGACGTCCTCGAACGACCAGCGCTCGGGGATCAGTTCCCAGACCGGTGGGTGGTGCTTGCCCGCGGTTATGGGGCGGCGCCGAAGATCACGCTTCTCAGCGAAGATGGCACGGTTCGTCGCGTCCCGCCGGCCAGCCTCGGCGCAACGATCGCTCTCGTGGGAGAGATTGATGTTCCCGAACCGTTCCGGCCGAACGATGTGCGGTACCAACGTCAGCTTGGCAGCCAGCTGCGGCTGTGGCGATCGGGCGATCGGGAGCCGGTCACCATCTCACTTGATGCACCAGCAGATGAGGCCGCCGTTGTGGCGTGTCCGGAGTTCGACGCACACCTGGAGGCCCTCCGGCACCTTCGCCGGGCTGAGAAGGACGTACGCCGGCTTCAGCGGAGGGCGGAGCGTGCCGACACGACGGTCGTGGATGCCTTCCATGCCATGATGCGGTTGCTTGAGGAACGGGAGTTCATCCAGGGGTGGAACCTGCGTCCGAGTGGTGAGCGCCTGCGGTTGGTCTACAACGAACTGGACCTTGTCCTCTCGGAGGCCCTGGACCAAGGCCTGTTCGACGATCTCTCGGGATCCGAGTTTGCGGCGTTCGCATCGGTGTTCGTCTACGAACCCCGACGGGTCGACCTCGGTGGGGGGCCACCATCGCGAACGGTGCACGAGCGTGTCGATTTGTTGTGGGACATTGTTGATGCCGTGCAGACCGCGGAGCAACGTCATGAACTCGCAATCTCGCGTGAACCGGAGGTCGGGTTTGCGGAGCTCGCCCATGGGTGGGTTGCCGGGGCACATCTCGAGGATCTTTTCAGCGAAGCGGACGATGTCGTTGGTGATTTTGTCCGCACGTGTCGCCAGGTGCTCGACCTCTTACGCCAAATCCGCGATGCATATCCCGATCTTGCGGAGGTAGCCACCGAAGCGATTGCCGGCATGGATCGGGGCGTCGTCGCAGCAGGTGGGCGCGCATGACCTGGATTGTGCTTCGCAACCCGAACGCAGGGTGGCGGGGCCCGTCCCCGGCCGTGATCGAGGCGGCGTTTCGTGAGCATGGGATCTCCGCGGAGATCCACACTACGCAAACCCTGGGAGACGTCGATCGCATTGTTGCCAGGGAGCACCGTGCCGGTCGTACCAAATTTGTTGCCGCCGGTGGGGATGGCACCGTGCACTCGCTTGTCAACGCACTGCTTGGCCATCCGTGGGAAACCCCACCAACGGTTGGAGTTCTGCCGCTTGGGTCGGGTAGCGACTTCTTGCGGACGTTTGCGATTCCCCAGGACTGGCGAAAGGCCCTCACTCATCTCATCGGAGAGGACCTCTACCTGTGCGACGCCGGCCGGATCGAGGGAACTTTCGGGGAACGCTTTTTTGTCAACGTTGCCGACATCGGGGTTGCCGGGGCGGCCGTGAAATGGTCGGGTCGACTGCCCCGGATCATCGGGAAGCTGCGCTACACCGCCGGGTTCTGGATCGCCCTCGCCGGTTTTCCATCACGTCAGGTAACGGTTGAAACGGACCGCAAGACGATCGACGCCAAGGCCATAAATATTGTGGTCGCCAATGGACAGTTCTTTGGTGGGGGCATGAATATTGCGCCCCAGGCCGCATTGACAGACGGTCTTCTTGATGTCGAAGTGTTTACCGGTCAGCGACGGCAAGCATTCAGTGTCATGCCCCGGGTTGTTAAGGGTTTGCACCTGCGTCACGCCTCGGTGCAGACGGCGCGTTCGGAGCGTGTTGTGATCACATGCCCGGTGTCGTGGCCGGTCGAAGCCGACGGGGAGTTGTTGGGAACCGGACCGGTTACGATATCGGCCGTGGCGCGGGCGTTCTATCTCAAAATCTGAGAGAAACGTTCAGGGTTCACATTTCTCGCTGACGGGGATATAATCGCCCCGCGTTTGGTAGAGTCGCCATACATGAGGTGCATGCAATGAGTTCAAGCAACCAGGTCACTGGTGAAGAGACAACTGAGATCAACGAAACCACCACGGATTCCGAATGGGGAACCGAGGCTGGTGAGGTCGAGGACGGCCGTGACGACTTCGAGGAAGTGGTCGATCCAACCGAGGAGGCGCAGGAAGCCGGCGAACCCCTGGATGAACTCGAGGCAGAGGAGCGGGGCATGCTCACAGCTGACGAGGCGTCCGAAACCATCAGCATCGATGAGGAGGCGGCCCTGCGCGACATCATGATCGCCGAGCGGTCGATGGATGCCTCGGAGGTCGACAGTGCCCATGAGGACGAATTTGTCTGCCAGTCATGTTTCCTTGTGAAGGCTCAGGTGCAGATGGCGAGCAAACGGAAGAAGCTCTGCATCGACTGTGCTGCCTAAGAGCTGCATAGTTCTTCCGACATTTAACGAAGTTGATAACGTTGAGATCGTCGTCCGGGCGGTGAGGGCGTATGGATGTGACGTGCTTGTTGTCGACGATGGTTCACACGACGGTACGGCTGCGATCGCCGATCGCCTCGCGGCTAACGACACCGGCGTCCGGGTGCTCCACCGCCCGCTAAAGACGGGTCTCGGAGATGCGTACGGTGCGGGGTTTGCCCTTGTTGTTGACGACTACGCGGTGATCGGACAAATGGATGCAGACCTTTCGCACAACCCGGTGGATGTGCCGCGGCTTCTCGCGGTGATTGGAGACGGCGCCGATGTGGCAATAGGGTCGCGTTACGTTCCCGGTGGGGGCGTCGGTGATTGGTCGCTCATGCGTCGGATGTTGTCATCAGGCGGGAACCGGTACGCCCGATTCATGTTGGGTGGCGATGTTCGCGATATGACCGGTGGGTTCCGTGCGTTTACCTCCGCAGCGCTGCGAGCCCTCGACCCTGCGGGCTGCACCGCGGCCGGGTACGCTTTTCAGGTGGAGATGGCGGCGCGAGCCCAGCGCCTCGGTCTCGAGGTACGCGAGGTCCCGATCATTTTTCGCGATCGGGTGCGTGGTGTGTCGAAGATGGATGGCAAGATTGCCCGCGAGGCGATCGTCCTCATCACAAAATGGGGTGCACAGCGAGTCTGGAGGAAGCTGCGACGTGGAAACCACTGAGCCGGCACCAATCGTGCGCGTCGCTACACGAGGCGACGTAGCCGAGGTCGTCGATTTGTACCGCCGTCTTGCAAGGGAGCAATCGGCACTGCGGCCCCTATGGGAGTATGCCGACGGATTCAACGAGCCGGTCGCGGAGTCGGTGGAGTCGATCATCGCGGCAGACGATCGGACCCTGTACGTAGCGGAGGAGAGTGGGGCTGTGGTCGGTTTTCTCGAAGCGATCGTGGAGCGTTTACTCGACCAGGGTGAAGGCGAGTCGGTCGGCGTTGTTCGGATGATCTATACACTCGAAGGCGTGCGGGGTGTCGGGATCGGAGACGCTATGTTGGCGCACGCCCTCGCTGTCTTCCGCGGCCAGGGGATCAAGCTTTTCGACGCTCGCGTGTCGCCGGGGCACCGCAGCGCAAAGAACTTCTTTGAGGCCCACGGCTTCAAAGCCCGGCTTATTGTGATGCACTCCGTCGATGAGGGAGGCCTGACGACATGAACGACTACGACGACGAAGATACCGCGGCGGTCCGGTTGCTCCAGGCGCTGATCCGCAACGCCTGTGTGAATACCGGCGAACCCGACAGTGGGGACGAATGGAAATCTGTCGAGACCCTGGGGGAGTACCTTGGTGTTCCTGGCGTTGTCGTCGAACCCGCCCCGGGACGCCAGTCGGTCGTGTATCGGATTCCCGGCACGACTCCGGGCGCCCCGGCGCTAGCGCTGGTACCCCACTTGGATGTGGTGCCAGCCAACGTCTCTGGATGGTCGTGTGATCCGTTCGCCGCCGATATCCGTGAAGGATATGTGTGGGGACGCGGAGCGCTCGACATGCTCAATATCACCGCCGCGATGGCGGTCGTGTTCAAGCAATACCTCGACGGTGATGTGCCACCCCTACCTGGCGACCTCGTTCTCGCTGCGGTCGCCGACGAGGAGGCGGGCGGCCGACTTGGGGCCGGACATCTCGTGGAACATGAGTGGCCCCTCGTGGCTTGTGACTTCTTGCTGACGGAAGTCGCGGCCCCAACATTCCATCGAACACCCGATCCATCGTTGCCGGTAACCGTCGGTGAGAAGGGGCCCGGATGGCGACAGATTCATGCCGTTGGAACACCGTCCCATGCAAGCCAACCGTTTGGCTCCGACAACGCTCTGCTGGCGCTCGCCGACGCCACTGTGCGCCTTGGGACAACTCCAACGCCCGTGTCCATCGATGACGGATGGAATTCCTTCGTCGACGCCCTCGGGTTGCCAGGAGACCTTGCGAATGCGCTGAAGGACCCCGATCGTGTCGACGACGCGATCGAGGAACTTGCGTTAACCGAACCGGCGTTGGCCAGGTGGGCCCATGCGTGCACGCACATGACTGTGGCGCCGACGATGATGCAGGCAGGGACAAAGGCGAACACGATTGCCGACACAGCAACGCTCTCCGTCGACATTCGGGTTCTCCCCGGACAGTCACAGGACGATGTGGATGCACACATTCGCAAGGCCATGGGTGAGTTTCTTGCGGATCGGATCGAGATCGAACCGATCGTTGTCGGTCCGGCTACCCGATCGGATGCTGCGGGTTCGCTGTGGGAAGCGATTGCTGATGCATCCGAGCAGCATATCGGGACGCGTACCCTGGTACCGATGATGATTCCGGTGGCGACCGATGCCCGTTTCTTCCGGCAACGAGGTGTCACTGCATACGGTGTCGGTTGGTTCGATGACGACACCAACCTTGCCGACATAATCGGAATGTTTCACGGCAACGACGAAAGGGTGAGTGTCACCTCCGTCAACCGGTCGGTCACCTTTCTCGAGTCAGTTCTTCGAAACTTCGGCATTCGTACGGCCGGCTGATTCTCTAGACAATCGCTCGCAGGACGACGCCAGCGCGTGGTTTGGGTGCAAAGAAAGTTGTCTTCTGTGGGAACCGAAGTCCGAGACGGCCCGCCTCGGCAATTGTTGAACCATCAAGGGGTGCCATCAGCAGCGCTGGTGCTCCGGTGGCGGCGTGGGCGAGTGCGGCTTCAAGCGAGGTTGTGTAGTTGCAGTCTGCTTCCTTGATACCGAGATGGGGGTAGAGCAACGTTTGGGCGACCGCGGAGCTTGCCCTCCGCCACGGCGAAGGCAATGTCATGAGGTGGGTCGGTAGCGGGGCAAGGTTCCATGTCTCGTCGCCGGTCAGCAGGACGATCGACCCAGGACGATCCGGCGGAGCGGGCTGGCCGGGAGTCACGACAAAGTCCCGACTCAGTGCCGCGACGTCAACAGTTTCGAGGTTGGGGAGCAGCCGGTGAAAGGGATGGATGCCGAGACCGCGAGTATCTGACGTCGAGATAAAAGCGAGGATCGAGCCAGCACGTTCATACGAGCTGGCTCCCATGGTTTCGGCGAACGCAAGTGCGGCGTGATAGCGGTGGTGTCCATCGGCGAGCGACACGGGTCGTTCGCCGACGACGAGGGAGATCGCCCTGATCTGTTCCGGGTCGACAATATCGGACACGGTGTGGACCCAGCCATCGTTCGCAACGATCCGTCGTCGGACACGTCCGGAACGCTGTAGGAGAGGTCCGAGGTCGCGCGAGCCAGAGAGCCCGATGATCGGGTCGATGTTCATGTGCGAGGCCCTGAGCGAGGTCACCCACCGCTCAAACCCCCGGTTCGTGGTTTCCTCGTGAGGGACAACCCGGAGACCCACCCTGTCGAGGAGCAATGCACCGACGACCCCGTTCACCCGAAGGGAGGGGTCCTGGAGGTTGGCCATTTCGTAGAGGTAGAACCGCTCGGTGTCGTCTGGGACGATGGTGCGTTCGGTCTTCCAGCGATTCACGGTGTCGGCGATGCGGGCAGCTTCTCCGGCGTCGGTGGATCGTGCGGCCAATGATCGGACGTTGATCGATGTCGATAGTGGATCGAAGGCGGTTAACGGTAACGTGTCGAACGGCTCGGAAGTGGGGTCGTGAGCCAGATCGGAGGCGAAATGGAAGCCGGAAAAGGGTTGAAAAATGGGTGAGTCGGACGAATCGTTCAAAGACATACGGACGATTGTATGTGATCTCGACGGAGTCTTGTACCTCGACACCGTCGGCATCGAAGGTGCCGGTGACGCGTTGGCAGCGTTGATCGCCGATGGATACGCCCTTCTCTTTGTTACGAACAACGCAACGAAGACCCCGCAGATGGTTGTAGAGCACATCGCGGCCCGTATCGGATTCGAGGCATCAACCGACCAGATCGTCACCTCATCCCAGGCCACGGCACACTATTTGAAGACCCATGGTCTCGACAACTGTTTTGTTGTCGGGGAAGTTGGGCTTCGAACGGTCCTCACCGATGCGGGTCTCACGTTGGTGGATGATTGGACGGCTTGTGACGCGGTCGTAACCGGGCTTGACCGCGAGGTCACGTATCGCCGGTTGGCGGATGCAACCCTGGCGGTTCGCGCCGGGGCTCGGTTCGTCGCCACGAACCTGGACCCGACCTACCCAACGCCGCTCGGGCTGCAACCCGGCGGGGGAGCGGTCGCCGCAATGGTCCAGGTCGCGACCGATGTCACTCCCGTGTCGTGCGGGAAACCACAACCTCCTATTAGGGACCTCATTGCGCAGCGGCGGCTTCCCGGTGGTGCGCTGGTTGTTGGGGATCGCATGGATACCGACATTGCAATGGCCGTCGCCGAGGGGTGGTTTGGGGCCCTTGTGCTGTCCGGGGCGACCGATGCCGAATCGGCACCGGCCGAGTCTGCGGCCCTTATGGTGTTGGATTCGATCGCTGCGTTACCCGGTCGCCTTCGCGGCCGTGATCGGCTCTCCGGGGCGACCTGACCGGTTGTTAACCGCGGTGGGGTCTACCTGACCTGGGAGGGGTAGCCGAAAGCTCTCCGGGGCGAGTGGATTCGGGCGAGGCGGCGCATGAGGGACGGCCGCATGAACGCGGTTATGGCGACGCCGAAGAGGAACCCTGCAACGTGTGCCTGCCACGCAATCCCGGCGTCCTGCTGGCCGAACTGGCCCACAAACCACAGGGCCAGAAAGATGAATGCCGGCACAGGGACAAAAAAAACGAAGACAAGTGACGTTATTTTGTGTCTCGGGAACAGGACCAGATACGCACCCAGTACTCCCGCCACCGCACCCGAAGCACCGACGAGCGGCACGACACTCCCGGGGTTGGCGATGACGAATCCCAATGTTGCGACGACCCCAGCCGCGAGGTATCCGAGCAGGTATCTCAGCGAGCCGTAGGCCTCTTCGACGTTGTTGCCAAAGATCCACAGGAACCACACGTTAAAGATGACGTGGAGCCATGACGCATGGAGAAACAGCGAAGCAAAGACCGAAGCGATAATGGACTTGTCGGCGAACACACTGGCATCGGGTTGTGTGCTGCATGTGTCGGTGTCGACCTCTTCGTGTGACACCGGATTGCCGGTCACTACTTCGCAAGCAATGGTGGCGTACCGGTACAGAAACTCACTGCCGGCCGCCGCTGAGTCACGGGGTTGGACAAAAGCAAAGACAGCAAGGTTGATGATGATGAGCGCGGCAGTGACGATCGGAAAGGTCTTGGTTGGGTTGAGATCTCGGATCGGAATCATGCATGCAACCTTCTGCGCCGTTATCGACGATAATGCTGTTCATGGATTCTACGCACACGCCCACCGACAGTGACGCCGAGACGACGGATCGCCTCGAGGAGCTTGCCTCAGCCGACCCTGCCGACGCACCGGTCGTCGCGGAACGTCTCGCCGCGGAGCTGGCCGGCGAACTCGATGCTTCATCGGCCCAGCCGATGCCCACCGAACAGCTCAAGGCCGAGTTCGATACGTCGCCGGAGTGACAATGAAGAGAGTTGACCGGTTGCTGGTTGAGCGCGGTTTTGTTGCCTCGCGGTCAAGGGGTCAACAAGCTATCCGCGATCGATGTGTCCAGGTGGACGGTGTCACGATCGATCGAGTCTCGACTCTCGTGAGCCCGACCGCCGAGCTATCGGTTGATCCCAGGGCGAACCCGTACGTGTCGCGCGCAGGTGGCAAACTTCGCGCCGCCCTCGATGCCTTCCCCGTTTCCGTGGAGGGGAGGCGCTGCGTCGACCTGGGGGCGTCAACTGGCGGGTTCACCGACTGCCTGCTTCAGGCAGGTGCCGCAAGCGTAGTGAGCGTCGATGTGGGAACCGCTCAGATGCATGCCACTATCGGCGCCAATCCGGCCGTGACGGTTGTGGAAGGCATGCATATCGCCGAAGCGAACGTCCCAAGGCTTGGTGGACCATTCGATCTCGTCGTCGCGGACTTGTCGTTCATCTCGATGACCCGGGCCGCGGCGCATATCGCTCGTTTCGTCGCGGCGGATGGCGACGTCATTGTGTTGGTCAAACCGCAGTTCGAGGTTGGTCGAGGGGGACTCGACAAACGGGGTGTGGTTCGCGACGAGGAGCGCCGGCTCGCAGCGGTCGAACTGGCGCGAGACGCACTCGGGAAGGCGGGTCTTTGTCACAAGGGTGAGATACCATCGCCTGTACGAGGCGCCAGCGGCAACCAAGAGGTGCTGGTGTGGCTGAGCAAGGATGTGTCAGGTGTCTAGAACGAGTAGTGGTGCCTCCGACCGCCAGGATCGTGATGATGGGTCACGTGGACGGCCGGATCGAGTCGCGTTCGTTACCTACCCAGACGAGGGAGCGGCCCGCACACTCGCCGAAACGTTGGCGCGTGAGGCATCGGGCCGGTTTGGATTTGAGGGGCTTTATGTACCGGTGCAGTCACGTCTCGATAACGTCGATGCCGTCATCAGTGTCGGCGGCGACGGAACCGTTCTCCACGCCGCAGCGGCGGCTCGGGAGGCGGATGTGCCGATCCTCGGCATCAACCTCGGGCGGGTTGGGTATCTCGCCGAGGTCGAGATGGACGCCGTAGATCATGTGCTGATGCGCCTCGGTGCCGGAGATCTCGCCACAGTCGACCACCCAACGGTTGCTGTCGAGTTCGAGGATGGTTCGACGGCAACGGCGATCAATGACATGGTCGTCGAAAAAGTAGTCAGCCAACGGATTGTCGATCTTGAAGTCATGATTGATGGCGAGCTCCTGACCACGTACCGAGCCGACGGGATCATCGTCGCGACGCCGCTCGGTTCAACCGCCTATTCCCTGTCGGCGGGTGGGCCGATCATCCAGCCAACCGTGGGGTGCATGGTGATGACCCCGATCGCACCGCACAGCCTGCTCAGTCGATCCTTCGTGCTGCGCTCCGAATCCGTGATCAGCATTCGGGCAACGTCGGAGCGTCCCGCCCAGGTGAACGTCGATGGAAGAGGCACACGTCAGCTACAGCGCGGTGAAACGGTTCGTGTGACAACTTCCGACCGCCCGGTGCGATTTCTTCTAACCGGTGCAACTCCGTTTCCGCGGGCGGTGCGAGATCAGTTCGGGCTCGACCATGCTTGAGGAGCTCTCGGTACGCAACCTCGGGATCTTGCAGTCCGCGTCCGTCCACGTCCCCGGTGGCCTGGTCGTTGTCACGGGGGAGACTGGGACTGGTAAAACACTGCTGGTCGGTGCCTTGCGTCTACTCGCCGGGGAGAATGCCAGCAGAGGATCGGTCGGACCCGACGGTGACGAGCTGAGCGTTGCGGGACGGTTTGTGATCGATGGTGTCGATGTCGTGGTGCAGCGCAAGGTCACGACGAAGGGCCGGTCGCGGGCCTATTTGGGCGGCGATATTTCCGCGGCGAGAGAGCTCGGTCGCACCATCGGTTCGCGGGTCGATATCGTCGCACAGCACGAGGGATTTCGGCTGGCTAGCGCAACAGGGGCGCTCGGGTTTCTCGATTCCACACTCCCGGGGGAGGGGCAGGACGCCCGCACCGCCTACGCCGGGGCGTACCGGGGGTGGCGAGCGCTCGTCAGCGAGCGCGAGGAACTCGGTGACGACACCCGCGCCCTCGAGCGCGAGCGTGACATGGTTGTTTTCCAGGCGGAGGAGATTGCGGCCGCAGGGTTCAGCATCGGGGACGATGCCGACCTGCAAATTCGGGTCGACCGTCTTCGCAATAGCGAGGAGATCGCCGGTCTTTTCGGTGCGGTAGATGGATTCATGCACGGTGAACCGGGGGCCGTCGACTTGCTGAGCCAGGCCACCGCAGCCGTCACCAAGCTCGCTCGGCTCGATACGACTGCGGAGCCGCTTGTCGGCCAGATCGAAGAGGCCCAGACACTGGTTGGCGAGTTCGCTGCCGAGTTGACCCGGCGAGCCATGGACGAGTCCGAGGGGGATGAGAGTCTCGCCGTCGTCGAGGATCGGGTTGCATTGCTCGGCCAGTTGCGGCGCAAGTATGGCGATAGTCTGGAAGATGTCCTTGCGTTCGGGAAACAGGCCACGTCGCGTGCTGCCGAGATCACCGCTTTGATGGAACGTTCGGAGACGCTTGACGATGAGATCGAGGCTGCGTTTAGGGATGTCGTTGCCGCCGGTACAGAATTGTCGCGGTTGCGGCGTGCCCGTGCACAGGAGGTCACTTCGGGAGCGACCGCACATCTGTCGGAGTTGGGTTTCGAGAGTCCCGTGGTCGGTTTCGAGATCACCGAAGTTCCTCCGACGGCAACCGGTACCGACCGGGTGAGTCTTCACTTTGCGTCGCACGATTCATTAACTCCCGAGCCGATCGGCAGGATCGCGTCGGGGGGTGAGCTGTCCCGGCTCGTGCTGGCGCTGCGGCTTGCGGCGGGTATCGACGCCGCCGATATCGTTGCGTTCGATGAGATCGATGCGGGAGTTGGGGGGACGACGGCGCGGGCGATGGGTGCCCGGCTGCAAGAGCTCGCAGTGGGACGGCAGGTGTTCTGTGTGACACATTTGCCGCAGGTTGCTGCATTCGCCGACGGTCACATTGTCGTCGAACGTGAGGGTGCCGTTGCCACAGCAAGGCTGTTGGATGAAGACGAACGCGTTGACGAGATCGCTCGAATGCTTTCCGGTCTCCCGGACTCCGCAAGTGGACAGTCCCATGCGGCCGAGCTCCTGATGTCTTCACAGAGGTAATGGTGGCGTTTTGGCGTGTTCAGAGTCGGCGGATATTTCGACTAAGCTGCAGAAGTCCTAGGTGGAAGTAAGTGCGTTGACCAAGTACATCTTCGTCACAGGCGGGGTCACATCTAGCCTCGGTAAGGGAATTACCGGGGCCTCGCTCGGTCGAATCCTCAAGAGCCGTGGATTGCGCGTTGTCATCCAAAAGCTCGACCCGTACATCAATGTCGATCCGGGCACGATGAACCCGTTTGAGCACGGCGAAGTGTTTGTTACCGATGACGGCGGGGAAACCGATCTTGACCTCGGCCACTACGAGCGATTCATTGGTGTGTCTTTGCGGCGTGACTCCAACCTCACGACGGGTTCGATCTACCAGTCGGTGATTCGCAAGGAGCGGCGGGGGGACTATCTCGGTGCGACGGTTCAGGTGATCCCCCACATCACGAACGAAATCAAGTCCCGGATGCGCAAACTCGGTGATGACGACAACGTCGATGTCGTGATTTGCGAGGTCGGGGGCACCGTTGGCGATATTGAAAGCACGCCTTTCCTCGAAGCAATTCGCCAGATGCGCAAGGACGTTGGTCCCGGCAATACCTGTTACATCCATGTCACCCTCGTTCCGTATCTGGAGACGTCGGGGGAACTCAAGACAAAACCGACACAACACTCCGTCGCCGAGCTCCGGAGTCGAGGGATCTTGCCCGATGTCATCGTCCTACGGTCGGACCGTCCTTTGGACGAGGGAGCCCGGCGAAAGATCAGTTTGTTCTGCGATGTCGAACCGGATTCGGTTATCAACGCCCGGGATGTCGCCAACGTTTATGCGCTTCCTGTCGAGCTAAACCGTGTCGGTCTTGATGCTGCTGTCGTCAAGACGCTGCACCTTGACCTGCCCGAGGCCGATCTCACAGACTGGGCCGCCATCGTGGATCGGATGGATCGCCAGACCGAAGAGGTCACGATTGGCATTGTCGGGAAGTACGTCAATCTGCCGGATGCCTACAAGTCAGTCGTTGAGGCGATCCGCCACGCCGCTGCGGTGAATGACGTTCGGGCCAACATCACCTGGATTCCGAGCGATGATGTCGATGGGCTGCTCACAGCGACGTATCTCGAAGGCATGGACGGCATCCTGGTACCAGGTGGGTTCGGGCACCGAGGTGTAGAAGGCAAGATCCAATCGATTCGGTATGCCCGTGAAAATGAGGTGCCGTTCCTCGGGCTGTGCCTCGGGCTGCAGTGCGCCGTCATCGAGTATGCGCGCCATGTGCTGGGAATCGCCTCTGCACATTCGGGAGAGTTTGATCCCATGACCGACCACAGGGTGATCGATCTGATGGAGACCCAGGTCGATATTGAAGATATGGGCGGTACGATGCGCCTCGGCCTGTATCCGGCAAAGTTGCGGGCTGGTTCACTCACCCGTGAGCTCTACGGTGAGGAACTCGTGTACGACAGACATCGGCACCGTTGGGAAGTCAACAACAAGTACCGCAAAGATCTTGAGGCGGCCGGGCTTCAGATGGTGGGTGTATCGCCAGATGATCGACTCGTGGAGCATGTCGAGCTGCCCTCGCATCCGTTCTTCCTCGGTAGTCAAGCCCACCCCGAGTTGCGTTCGCGTCCCGATGCGCCGCACCCGATGTTTGTAGGGTTTCTCAAGGCCGCTCGCGACAGGCGTCGGCTGATGGCCGAACCTACCGTGGTCGATACAACGGCCGACAGTACGACGACGGCGTGACCCAGTTCGAGATCACCTCCGAAGAGGTGGTCGTTACCACGGGTTTTCTCACTACCAGCAAACTCTTGGTGCGCACCCCAACTGGTGACGAGCTCATCAGATACGTCATCCGTCACCCGGGTGCGGTGGCTGCGGTCGTGTGGGACGGTGCCGAGATCCTCTTGATTCGCCAGTACCGCTCTGCGACGGATTCGTGGCTTCTGGAGTTGCCGGCAGGCAAACTTGACGATACGGACACCTCCCCACGCGATGCCATCGAGCGCGAAATCGTTGAGGAGCTTGGTTGCACGGTCGTCGACGTCAGCCATGTTGCTGGTTTTTTCACCGCACCGGGTTTCTGTGACGAATACATCGACGTTTTCGAAGCGACTGTTGCTGAGAACGTTGGGGTGGCCCCCGATGGGGCCGAGGAAGTGTTTGCGGAAGTGGTTCGGATGCCCCTTGATGATGCGTTGTTTC
>JAADIG010000125.1 GCA_013151445.1 Actinomycetota bacterium | reverse complement strand
GGCGGCAACATGGACTTCAAGAACATGCTCGAACGCGAGCGTCTCGAGTCGAAGAAGATCTCGAAAACCCAGTCCGTCACCTCCCAACTCGACAATGGGATTGAGGAAGAGAACGTCCATATCGGACCGTCGGACCACATCCCCTGGCTTACCGACCGTAAATGGGCATACATTCGACTGGAGGGCCGCTCCTTTGGAGATGTCCCGCTCAACGCCGAACTAAAGCTTGAGGTCTGGGACTCCCCCAACAGCGCTGGCGTCGTCATTGACGCCGTTCGGTGCATCAAGATCGCACTCGACCAAGGTGTCGGCGGCCCGCTGCTCGCACCGTCGTCCTACTTCATGAAGTCGCCGCCCGTCCAGTACCGGGACGTGGCAGCCAAGGACAATGTCGAGGCCTTCATTCGAAATGAGGACGTCACCGGTGACGATCTCGCTGAGTATCTCAACTAAACATCCAACAACGCGCTTTGACGATGGACGCTCCCCCGGGAGCGTCCATCGTTGTTTAGACGTACCTCGTCACCAGCGTATACCTCACACACCGTCGAATCCGTCACCGGTTACGCGCTGGTACAGTGGACGTATGCGTAGAAGGAACAACACCGCACTGGTGAAAAACGAAGAGAAGGTGCTCATCATGGCACTGGATCTTCTCAGCAATGGGGAAGTCAGCTTTCATGGCTATCGAATTAGCCGTCAGCTGAAGGAGAAGACAGAAACTCGACCCATGGCGTACACCACGTTGTACCGCTGTCTTGTGAGGCTCGAGGAACGTGAGCTACTAAAAAGCAAGTGGATCACGCCCGACGACGGTGCTCAGCCGAAGCGTGTTTACACGCTGACAAAAACCGGCAAGGCCGCAGCAAAGGAGCTCAAGGCCGCTTCGCAAGACTGACCATACGGTGTCCTCACCGACTATCTCTTACAGCAACAGACGGTCCCTCCCCCACGAAGGAACCGTCTGTTGCTCTTAGCCCTCGTCCCCGCACGGCGCTACCAAAATAGCCGCCAAAGCCCGACGCCGCAACCAGGAACTGGTAGTTGGCAGGAAACGTCCGCACAACACCCGCCCGTGGTGGTACGCTCGAAGTATGGCTATCGCGACAGGTGCCGATGGCACCACCATTCACTATGAAGATCACGGCGGGACCGGGACAAATGTCGTCCTTGTGCACGGCATCACAGAAAGCAGCGAGACGTGGCGACCGATCACCGATCGGCTCATCGGCAAACATCGAGTGGTGACCCTCGATCTTCGCGGACATGGGCAATCCGGTACTGCTGACAGATACGATCTTGAGGCCATGGCTGGTGATGTAGTCACCGTGATAACTGCCATCGGGATGGAAACGCCCCACATCGTTGGCCACTCGCTGGGCGGGGCTGTCGTCTCTGCTGTCGGTGCCGCCTTCCCCGTGGCGTCAATCGTCAACGTCGATCAATCACTGCAACTTGGATCATTCAAGGAGCAGCTTTCCGCCGTCGAGGCACAGCTTCGCGATCCGGAGATGTTCCCGCTGGTCATCGAAGGTCTTTTCGGGCAACTAGCGGGTCCTCTGGCCGGCACGGACGAGTTCGCACGCGTCAACGATGCGCGCCGTCCCGACCAAGACGTCGTACTTGGTGTCTGGGAGATGATTTTCGCCATGTCTGAGGATGACATTGCTGCCGTGGTCGAGGGTGCGCTGGCCGGGTACGCTGGTTCAGCGGTACCGTACCTGTCGCTCTTCGGAATCGACCCGGGTCCCGAATACGCCACATGGCTCAGCGCCCACATCGCTACCGCTACCGTCGAAGTGTGGGCCGACCAGGGGCACTACCCCCATCTCGCTAACCCCGACAAGTTCGTCACCCGGCTCGAAGAGTTCTGGTACGACTGAGGCTCTGGGTCTGGTCTGTGAAGACCGGGTAGGGTTTCGTGATGCACGAAACTGCACAAGACCTCGTTGACCTCCAGACGTTGCTCGATAGTTCCTACGAAGCTGCCGGTCCACACATAAGGGACGTGATCACCCCCGCGCGCCGCATGGACGCTCGGCAGGTCTGCGACGCACTCGTTGGCATGAATCTGCTCACCCTCGCAACAAGCACCGCTGACGGTCGGCCGCTCGCGGGGCCGGTTGATGCATTCTTCTTCAGAGGTTCGTATTGGTTCGGCTCGGCAAGCCATTCGATGAGGATGCGTCACATAACCCGAAGACCTCACGTCAGTGCGGTTTATCTGCCGGGTGAACATCTCTCTGTCACGATTCATGGACGTGCCTACCCCGCAGCGGACGCCGATCCGGGTATGTTCGCCGGGTTCCAGCGCGTCTGTGTCAGCCACTACGGTGATTCTTGGTTCGAGTGGGCTGCGGAGGCTTCCTACGCCTACATTCTCGCTGACAAGATGTTTACGTTCTGGATGCCAGAAACGCTGCCCTCGCTAACGACCGACGACTGATGGGAGCCACTGGTCCAGTGTCGCTTCGGCCAGCGCCGTATCAGACGAGACGACCGCGATACACTAGGTGTATCGACCCTGAGGACCGTGTGAGAACAAGACGCTGAGGATCCATCCACCTCCGGACCAGTGAGTAATCCCGCGCATAGGCATCTGCTGTGGTGGGCACCTCCCGGTTCGCCCTCCCGAGGGAGTCGTCTTGTCTGCAATCCATTTTTCTCATGTCTCTTTTTCGTATTCGTCCGCGCTCCCAATCATCTCCGACGCGACGTTCGACCTAGGACCCGGCTGGTGCGGTCTTGTTGGAGCGAACGGTGTCGGAAAGTCGACGTTGTTGGCCCTGGCCGCCGACGAACTCGCCCCTGACACAGGGTCCGTATGGCGCGAGCCTGCCGGTTCGCCACCGGTCCTCGTGTCGCAGCGCGTTGAGAACTGTTCCGCTGCGATACAACATTTTGGTGCGGCATTGACCCGGGACGCGGTACGGATGCGTGCACGGCTCCGTATCCACGTCGAACAGCTCGACCGATGGTCGACACTCTCCCCCGGCGAGCGAAAGTGCTGGCAGGTTGGGGCGGCCCTCGTTTCACGTCCCGACGTGCTGCTACTCGACGAACCCACCAACCATCTCGACGCCCGGGGTCGCGACCTCCTCGTCGAGTCTTTGCACGACTTCGATGGTTGCGGCGTGATCGTGTCCCATGATCGAACCCTCCTCAACGACCTGACGACGCGGACACTGGAAATGGCACGGGCTACCGTGGAAGTTTGGAACGGACCCTACGACACGGCACGTGCCGCCTGGAAGTCCCGGGCAACGCAGAGACAGACCCAATACGAAACGCTGCGGGCACAAGAGCGCAAGCTCCGACGCCGACTGGACATTCAGCACCGCAAATCCGTTCAGAAGGATGCTCAGCGCCAGCGAACGCGCCGAGCTGCGGTGAAGCGGGATCTCGATGCTCGTGGATCCAGCGCATCGTACCGACACGAACGCGGGCAGAAGACCGGTGCGAAAACGGTCTCGAACATAAAGAACTCCCTCCAGTCGGTCGCCGAGAGTATCGCGGACTCCCCTGTCGATGAAGATCGAAGTGGGGTCATTGGGTTCGGGTTTGAACCGGCGCCAAAGGAGCTGCTGGCTCGGTACCACGGCCCCGTCCTAGCCGGCGGTACACCGCTGTTTTCTGTGGACGTCTCGGTAGGCCGTAGTGACCGCATTCGTATTGCGGGTGACAACGGTGTCGGTAAGACTTCACTCCTGACACACCTCGTGGCCACGGCATCGGTTCCGAAGAATCGTTTGCTCTACCTTGAGCAGGAGACGTCAGCAAACCAGGCGTGCCGCTGGATGGAAGAGTTGGAGGCTCTGGATCCTGCGGCCATGGGCCATGTCATGTCGCTTGTGTCACGACTTGGCTCCGACCCCGCCGCGTTGCTCGCATCGGACCAACCCTCCCCCGGGGAAGCCCGCAAGATCGCTCTTGCGATGGGCCTCGGCACCCCCACATGGATGCTCATCCTTGACGAACCCACTAACCATCTCGACCTCCCAGCGATCGAACGGCTCGAGGCCGCCCTCCTCGACTATCGAGGTGCTTTGCTCCTCGTTAGTCACGATGAGAGGCTCGCAGCCAGAGTGACCTCGGCAACCTGGACTATCACCCAGACGGGACTCGCACTCGTGAACTAGACACGCTCGCGGAGCCAGGCGAGGTCGGTGATGTGTTCGTCGACACCACCCGGCGTTTCGAGCAGGACTGGCGCATCGGCCAATCGAATACAGGTCAACAACATGTCCTCGGGAATCTCCCCATTACCCAGGTTCTCGTGCCTGTCGCGCCTCGAGTCTTGAGGGTCCTTGGAATCGTTGCAGTGCAGTAGGTCTATTCGACCAACGCTCGCGAGGATCGATTGGACCGAGACGTCGAGGTCCTCACCTGCTGCCCATGCGTGACAGGTATCCAGGCAGATACCGACGTTGCGATCACCGAGTACTTCGAAGAGTGGACCGTAGTTTGCGGTTGATCGAAGAACCGCATTCCCCCCGCCAGCGGTGTTCTCAATAAGGATCGGCACCGACGTGTCAAAGGAATCTATTGCCTTGCGCCACCGCTCGAACCCAACTGCTGTTTCCTCGTCATCGCCGACATGGCCACCGTGGACGATGACACCGTGCGCATCGATCCTTTCGGCGGCCTCGCATGCCTGGGCCAACGTTTGGCGCGCCGGAATGCGGATGCGGTTGTTCGGTGAGGCCACATTGATGATGTACGGCGCGTGCACGTAGATCGGCAACGCGGCTGCCCTGAGCTCCTCCGTGTCCATGCGAACGAGGGGCTTCTTGTACGACCGGGGAGCTGAGAGAAAGATCTGTACAAATTCTGCACCGCGAGCCTCAGCTTCAGAAAGCGGGTTCTTTGCAGGAGTGTGAGCACCGAGCAGCATGGGGATACGCTACACCACCGACGCCACCCTGATTCCGAAGATCGTCCGAACCGGTCGTGGCAAGTCAACCGAAAAAGGGGGTATGCCGGCACCGATGCCAACTCGTGGAAAACGGCTCCAGACAGAACCGAAGGCCGCCATAAGGCGACCTCGGTTCGGGCTTAGACGGGAGGTAGGAAGGCATCCTGTCTACCCATGGTATCGACACGATGAGCCAAAACTTGAGGACTTTTCCAGATTTCTTTTGGTACCGCCTTCGTGTTCCTGCAACCTGGCAGTGTGCACTACGATTACCCCATGACACGCCTAACTGTACGCCGACGCCGGGATGTTCTTTTCCTGATGATTGTCGTCGGCGCGCTGCTCCTTGCCGCCGCCTACGAGATCGCTGTCGCACGCGCCATCACCGCGGAACCCGATACCAATGAGACCGGAGTCATCACGACTCGGGGCCAGACTCAGCGCCGTACCGACTTCATGTGGGGTGGCATCTTCACCGCTGGCGGTATCGGTCTTGTCCTGGCCGGAGTCGGTGGTCTGGTCAACAGGTCAAGCCAGTTCGAGATCACCGATGACGGTCTCCGTGTGAACATTTCACATCGTCAGCTCACGACAGTCCCTTGGTCCGACATCGAGTCCGTGACCTACCGCGGGCTCCCGAGTGACGGGCGTTCCGTTCGGCCTACGGTCGCAGTAACGCTACGAGACGGCGCGAACCTTCCCGCACGAGTCATCAATGCCGACATTTCCGGGCGAGCAATATTGCTCGACGCCGACATGTGGGATATCTCCGCCGAAGAGGTTGCCGTGATGGCGTCTCTCGAACTCGACCTTGCGAGTGCGAACGTGTCCTCCGCAGGAGAAACGGAACCCCCGGCATGACAGTTTGGGAGTTCGCCCGGCGACATCACAGTCACCGAGTCGGTGCCTAGTGGAACTCATCTTTGTCCGTCATGGTGAACCCGCGTGGGCTGTCGAAGGCATCAATCAGCCCGACCCGTTCCTCACGGAACGCGGTCACGAGCAGGCTCGGCTGGCGGCGCAACGTCTCGCGAACGACGATGATCCGGTCTCGGAGATCATCGTCTCCCCCGCCCAACGCTCTCAGCAAACCGCAGAACCACTCGCAGCAGCGACACGAGTCGTTCCGACAACAGTCGACAATCTTGTTGAAATCCAAATGCCAAACTGGGAGGGTATGCCCGAAGAGGCAGTGGTGAAGCTATTCCACGAGGCGAGGGACCGCGATCCCGAAGACTGGTGGGATGGCCTTGCTGGCGGCGAGAGTTTCCGAGACTTTCATCATCGGATCACCGCAGCAATGCTGGACCTCCTCGCACAGCGCGGTGTGACCCAAGATTCGATGGGCCGTCCTCACCTGTGGAATGTCGAGGCGCAACGACAGCGCATCACCATCGTTGCCCACGGCGGTACGAACGCCGTCGCCCTGGGATGGTTGCTCGGTGTCGAACCGACCCCGTGGGAGTGGGAGCGGCTCGTCCTCGGGCACTGTTCGATGGCTCTTGTGAGGGCGGTACCTCTCGCCGGAGCGCATATCTTTTCGCTGCGGACGTTCAACGACGTCGAACATCTGCCGCGCGGCCTTCGCACACGGTAGCGGTCGCTACTTTCCGAACCGCCTCGTACGTCCCGCAAAGTCACGCATCGAACGCAACAGGTCGATGCGACGAAACGCCGGCCAATAGACGTCCACGAAAAGAAACTCGGCGTACGCAGCTTGCCACAGGAGAAACCCCGAGAGCCGCGACTCGCCGCTTGTGCGAATAACCAGATCTGGATCCGGGACGTCGGCCACGTACATGTGACCGGCGAGCGTGTCGGCGGTTACGCGTTCGGCAAGTTCTTCCGCTGGCACTCCCTCTGCGGCAAGGCTCCGGATGAGGTCCTTCGTGGCATCGACGATCTCCTGGCGGCCTCCGTAACACAGTGCGATCGTGATCCGACGCTCACCAGACGGACATGCTGCCTCAAGCGCATGGGCCGCATCGACAAGCCTGTCGGGGAGAAGGTCGAGACTCCCAACGCACTGAACCGTCGCAGCTCCGTGCAACGCCTCGGGAAGACTCGCGAACAGTTCAATGAGGACGTCGTAATACGGTTCGAGCTCTTCCGCAGGCCGCTTGAGGTTCTCGGGGGAAAGCAGCCAGCATGTCACCGCGGGAATCTCGAGTTCTTCGACCCAGCCAAAGAACTCCCTCACCTTGTCCATCCCCACCCGGTAGCTCGCCGTGTAGTCGGGAAGCCCGGCCTTCTTGGCGTAACGACGGTGACCGTCGTGTATCACCGCGATGTGTTGCGGCAGTGCGGAGCGATCGAGTTTCTGAAGAAGGCGGCGCTCATAGAGGCGATACAGCACCGACTTTACGTTTTCGCGAAGCGACACGGCCTGTTCACAGCTTTCTATCAAAGGCGATTCCGGATGCACCGACAAAACGATGCTACCTATCCGCGAGGCTTTGGCGAAGCTATTGATCCCGAGAGGCCAGCCATGGCAAGCGTCTATCCCTCCAGGAGGTGCACCGGCACGTCGACGATCCTTGCCCGGAAGTACTCCCCCAACGCTTTCGCCTGGGGGTCGATCGCGATGGACGCCAATGCGCCGTCGCCAAGGTAACCACGGATCACGAAGTTGAGCGCCTGGATGTTCGCGAGCGGGTACCGGTCGATAGTGAACTCGGCGAGGTCCGGAAGCAGTTCGCCAAGCTTTTGTGCCGTGAGGAACTGGGCCAACCATCCGTACGCTGTCTCGGATCGTACCCATACGCCAAGGTTGGCGTCGCCACCCTTGTCCCCCGATCGTGCCCCAACCAGTCGACCCAGTGGGACCCGAATCGTGTCCCCTGTCTGCGGTACATCAACCGTTCGTGGGGGACTCGGAACCAGTCCCCCGGTCTCCGGTGGTGGAGCAACGAGGACCGTTGCGCCATTCATATGCACTGTCTGGCTTCGCTGAGGAACGAGGGCCGGAACGTAGACGATGTGGGGGCTCGCCCGACCCGGCGGTGCGGTCACGGTCAGCCCCGGATAGTTTCCCAGGGCGAGTTCGACTGCGGTTCGCGAAAATGCCTTGTCGACCTTGGATCTGTCACGATCGATAACCCGGATGGTGAGCCGATTGAACGCCGCATCATGAGATGCCGGGTCTTCAGATGCGGTTCTTGTCCACCGTTCCTCCACGTCGTCAAACTGGTCACGGCCTCCTAGGTTTGCCCACAGCGCCGATCTAACGGCCTCTGCCTTGGCATCAGCGTCGAGACCGGCGATCAGAAACGTAACCTGGTTATGAAACCCTCCCGTTGTGACACAGGCGACCTTTGTTGTTGCTGGCGGAGCCACACCAAGCGTTCCCGACACCCGAACCCTATTCTCGCCGTGATCCGCGATCTCGACGGTGTCGAGGGCGGCAACGACGTCCGGGTTCAGATAACCGGGCGGTCCGATTTCGTAAAGCAGCTGGGCGCGGACCGTGTCACCGATGACCCTTCCCCCCGTCCCGGGATGTTTCGTAATCACCGCAGACCCGTCGCTGTCGACCTCAGCAATTGGGAACCCGAGATGATCCAGGCTGCCGATGGTCTGAAAGAATGCAAAGTTGCCTCCTGTGACCTGGGTTCCACACTCGATGAGGTGGCCTGCCACCAGCGCACCCGCAAGTTCGTCCCAAGCATCTCGTGGCCATTCGTGCCACCAGGCCGCGGCCCCCATGACCAGCGAGGCATCTGTGACCCTGCCGGTGATCACCACGTCGGCCCCATCGGAGAGGGCGCGAGCGATACCCCAGCACCCGAGGTATGCATTCGCGCTGAGGACCTCCAGGTTTCTGTCGGCAAGCGACCATCCGTCGTCCATGTGGGTGAACTGAGCCGGATCCTCGCGGACGTCGGCGACCATGTCATCGCCGGTAACCGCGGCGACGGACACGGTCAACCCTGCCGCCGTTGCTGTATCCCGGACCACTGCGGCCGCACCGACCGGGTCGAGACCCCCGGCATTCATGACGATCTTGACTCCGCTCCGAAGGCAGTCTCGAAGCACATCGTTGATCTGCGCGACCCCCGATGGCACCCATCCCTGTCCGCCCGACAGGGAACGTTGCGCGAGAATGCCAAGTGTCAGCTCGGCGAGATAGTCCCCAGTGAGCACGTCAATGGGTCCGCCATCGACCATTTCCTGGGCCGCGGCCTGGCGGTCACCCCAGAATCCGGAGCAGTTGGCGATCCTGATCGCACGCCGAGTCATGTCCGCAGCGCCGAACTGTTCTGGCGAAATCCGGGGGGCTTCAAGGAAGGGTGCATGACAGGCGAAACGGTCGCACTGGTACCTGCGGTCGGGTACATACCTCGGGTCCCGTGATGCTGGGGGCGCGACCGGTGATCTGACATCCGCTGATTATGCCAGATGCGGCGGCATGTATTCGTGGCCTTGGGTGCTTCGGCTCATCGGCGTGGTCCCGTCCCTGGTTCGAAACGCTTCTCGTACACGGCCGATGCGTGGAGCCTCTCGAATCCAAGCCCCTCGTAAAGGCTGAGTGCACCCGCCGAACTGTCTGTGTCGACGGTGAGCATGGCGTACACCAGACCCGCATGGCGGAATGCTGCAAACGAATGCTCGCATAGACAGGAACCGATCCCGCGTCCTCGAGCCGCAGGCGATACAGCGAGCTGACCAATCCACCCCTCCTTGCGTCCACTGACGTCGAAGTCCGCGGCATCGACATAGTTCGACGAAAGGCCAAGCACCGCACCCTCTTCATCCAAGGCTACGAACGACAGATCGGGTCGGAAGCCTGGGTACGTGTTGTACTCCGTCCATTCCTCGAACTCCATGGGTTCCACTGCGTACTGCCCACGGAACGCTTCTCGTCCCACGCGGTATAGATCCGCTACGTCGACGTCGTCCCAACCCACGATGTCAACGCCCGCAACGGTGCGGGGCTCTGTCAAAACAGGCAGCGTGAACGACATCTCGTTTGATATTCGCACGACCGTAAACCCCCGTTCGGCGAGCAGCATCCCGCGATTCGTATCACCCTCGAACACGAATGTTCGAATTCCCCCTCGCTGGAGAACCCCATTCCTTTCGAGATGGTCCCTCCCGACAGTTTCGAGGTGAGCAACCATGTGGCTACCCAAACCCCGCCCCCGGTGGGCAGGATGTGTCGATCCGGTGAGCTGAACGAATGGATCAACACCGTCCCCGTGGCTGTACGTGGCGAACCCGAACGCGACGATCATGCCGCTGGCGTCGGTTACGGCGATCGTGTCCCTGCCAAGATCTACGTGCGGCTTGAGGAGCAGTTCCTCGAACTGGCGCGGTGTCGTCGCCCATGTGCTCCCGTCACGGGAGTCGGAAATCGTTTGTACGGCTGCAAGCTCGTCAACGTCGCCGAGCACGACGGGGCGGTAGGAGTATTCGAACACTGGATCAGTATGCACTATCACCGTTGATTGTGTAGGCGCATAAGCGTGGGGTACGGTTATGCGAGATATCAAACACAGTACTTTGGAGGAAACATGCCGGTCGCAAGCCCCGAGCAATACCAAGCCATGCTCGACGCCGCACGCGATGGTAAATACGCCTTCCCGGCGATCAATATCGCATCATCGGAGACCCTCAACGCGGCACTGCGAGGATTCGCCGAAGCCGAATCGGATGGCATCATCCAGCTGAGCACCGGGGGCGGAAGCTTCGCCTCCGGCACATCCATCGGTGACATGGCCCTGGGTGCTCGGGCAATCGCGGAAATGGGTCACTTGCTCGCTGAGCGATACGGGGTGCTGATTGCCTTTCACACCGATCACTGCCAGGCGGACAAGGTAGATGCGTTCATCAGACCGCTGCTCGAAGTTAGCCGCCAACGACGCGCCCGCGGCCTTGGTCCACTGTTCCAAAGTCACATGTTTGATGGGTCCGCCATCGATCTTGCAGAGAATCTGGAAATCTCCGCCCAGCTCCTTGCCGAAACGCGCGAACTCGATGTGGTCCTTGAGATCGAAGTAGGGGTTGTTGGTGGCGAAGAGGACGGTGTGAGTGCCGAAGGAGTCCCTCGCGAGAAGCTGTACACGACCAACGAAGATCTCATCGCCACAGCAACCAGGCTCGGACTCGGAGAGAACGGCAGATATCTGCTTGCTGCGACGTTTGGCAATGTCCACGGTGTTTACAAACCCGGGAATGTACAACTTCGCCCGTCGGTCCTCCGCGATGGCCAGGCTGCGATTAGGGAACGCTTCGGATCCGATGCCCGTTTTGACTTCGTGTTCCATGGCGGCTCCGGGTCGGAGCTATCCGACATTCACGATGCGATCGACTTTGGCGTAATCAAGATGAACATCGATACCGACAACCAATATGTGTTTTCTCGTGCGATTGCTGACCACTTCTTTTCCAACTACGACGGAGTGCTCAAGATTGACGGCGAGGTCGGCAACAAGAAGGTTTACGATCCTCGGGCCTATCTCAAGAAGGCCGAGGTGGCAATGGCCGACCGCGTCACACAGGCATGTGTGGAGCTTCGATCCGACGGCCGGAGCCTTCTTTCTTAGGGTGCCCCCGTACCGCGGTTCGTCTCAGCTTCACCCGTTCAACAAAAAAAAGAGGAACCTTCCGTTCCGGTTTGTGCTTTTTCTCTGTAGACTTCGTTCTACAACATAGATTTGGTGCTTGAGACGTCTCGTCCCCCCTGGACGTTGAAGGCGCCAGCCCCGGGAACCGGCAGCTGCTTTTGCACTGCCGGTTCCTACTGTTCCCCATGATGTCGGTTAGGAGGTGGAGGCCGTTAGCCTATGCCGATGGACCTTCCCCGTATCTCCCTTGGACGCATGCAGAACCCGGTCCGTGGTTTCCTGCACGGCGGTGCGGCCCTGATTGCCGCTGCCCTGGGCATACCATTGCTGTTGATGCGAGCTAGTTCCGCGACTGCTCTTATCGGTGGGTTGGTGTTCGGGCTGGCCCTGGTTGCCCTGTATGTGACGAGCGCTCTCTATCACACGATTCCCTGGGGTACGGTGTGGAAACGACGGATGCGCCGGCTTGACCACTCCATGATCTTTGTCTTGATCGTCGGAACCTTCACGCCGGTCGCACTCGTTGGGCTTGATGGCACAGTCCGGCTTGCGGCGCTAGCGATCGGCTGGACAATTGCCGTCGTCGGAATCGTGCATCAGATCATGACCAAGACACCCGGTATGGCCCTCTCGATCGCACTCAAAGCGACACTCGGGTGGTTGTCGGTGCTGGTCATGATCCCGCTCGCCCACACGCTCGGCGTCATGCCGGTCGTGCTGCTCGCAATCGGTGGAGCGGTGTACACGGTCGGCATGGTGCTTCTTGTCACAGAGCGCCCACGCCTGTGGCCGCGGGTCTTCTCCTACCACGAGCTGTTCCACGTCCTCACCATCGTTGCTTCGACGTTCCACTTTGTCGTTGCATACCGCTACCTCATGGTCGCTTCCTAACACCCCTGACGGCTTCGTGTCGCCCATCCGTGGTTACGCCTAATGTGGCAGAGACGGACGATCCATTGGAGGACGCATGGCTGACGACGACAAGGCCAAGAGCGACGAAACCACAAAAGACGAAGACGCCGCAAAGGATCCGGATCTGCCGCCACCGCCTCATCACGAGGACGAAGTCGTCGCGACCCAGCACTCCGTGGTGGTGAATGGCAGTACCGTCGAGTACACGGCCACCGCAGGGCGAATGGTGCTCACCGAAGAAGAAGGCAAGAAGCAGGCCTCGTTCTTCTACGTTGCGTACACGCGAGATGGTGTCGAGGACACGAGCGATCGTCCGATTGTGTTCTCCTTCAACGGTGGGCCCGGTTCCGCGTCGGTGTGGTTGCACCTCGGAGCCCTCGGACCGAAGCGTGTACTCATGTCCGACGACGGGTGGCCGCTCGCTCCCCCATCGAAGCTGGTCCCGAACGAACATTCGATCCTCGACGTGGCGGATCTTGTCTTCATCGACCCGATCTCGACCGGCTACTCGCGTGCGATCCCGGAAGAGAAAGCGAAGGACTTTCATCACTTCACGAAAGACATCGAGTCCGTTGGTCAGTTCATCAGGATGTACCTGACCCGCAACGAACGCTGGAACTCTCCGAAGTTTCTCGCCGGCGAGTCCTACGGGACGACCCGGGCCGCCGGTCTCGCCGGGCACCTGTTTAACCGCTACGGCGTGGCGTTCAACGGCCTGTTGCTGATTTCGGCGATTCTCAGCTTCCAGACCGCCGGATTCGATCGCAAGACATGGACGTTCAGCCGCGGCAACGATCTCCCCTACCCCCTGTTCCTCCCCACCTACGCAGCGACCGCCCACTACCACGCCGCTCTCGGAGACGCCGAGCAGGCAACCGACCTACGCGAGCTCCTCGACGATGTGGAAGCTTTCGCCGCCACGACCTACCAGCTCGGGTTGTTCCAGGGCGATGAGATCTCCCCCGAGGACGAATCCGCCATCCTGGATGAACTTGAGCGGATGACGGGGTTAGGCCGCGAGTACCTCGACCGGTACAACATGCGCATCGAGATCCTGCGCTACTGCAAGGAGTTGCTGCGGGATCGCAACCGCTCGGTCGGTCGCATCGACAGCCGCTACACCGGCATCGATCGGTTCACCGCCGGTGACACAATGGAACACGATCCGTCGCTTG
>JAADIG010000061.1 GCA_013151445.1 Actinomycetota bacterium | reverse complement strand
GCGGCACGCCACGGCAACCTCGTCGCCCTCACCGGGTGTCACAACGGTGCGGTCCCACGGGCGGCACAACGTGGCGACATCGTCGGAGCTCTCCAGGCGGCACGGCTGCTGAAGGACATCTTTGACGATCGGCTCCACATTGAGCTTTCACACCACGGCATGCCCGAAGACGATGTTCGCAATGAGGTGCTCGCCGACGTGGCGCTCCGTCTCGGGATCCCCACCGTGGCAACCAACAACGTGCACTATGGCTACCGGTCGGAGGCACGGATCGCCGATGTTGTCGCTGCGATTTCTGGGCGGCGGAACCTTGACGAGGCCGACGGATATCGTTCGGCGAGTGACCTGCGATATCTCCGGTCACCCGACGAGATGGCTGCACAGTTCGAACGGTACCCCGGGGCGGTTGCACGAGCCGCCGATCTGGGGCGAGACCTTGCGTTCGACCTCACCCTCATCGCCCCCGAACTTCCCGACTTCCCGATGCCGGGGGCGTTCACCACCGAGGACGAATACCTTCGTTACCTCGTGATGGACGGCGCCAAGGAAGTGTATCCGGGGCTCAACGGCGGTATTGCGCCCAATGCGTTGGAACGCATGGAACACGAGCTCGGCGTTATCGAGGAGCTCGGGTTTGCGGGGTTCTTTCTCGTGGCGTGGGATATTGTGCGTTTCGCCCGTTCCAAGAACATTTATTGTCAGATTCGTGGGTCGGGGGCGGACTCTGCGATCTGTCGCTGCATCGGTCTCACCCGTGTTGATCCCATCCGGCTCAACCTGCCCTTCGAACGGTTCCTCTCCTCCGAACGGGGCCGACCGCCCGACATCGATATCGATTTCGAAGCCGAACGTCGCGAGGAGGTGATCCAGTATTGCTACCAACGTTATGGTCGTGAACGGGCCGCGATGGTCTCGAACGTCATCACCTATCGGGCAAAGTCGGTGCTCCAGGATGTCGGGAAGTCGTTTGGCCTCACCCAGGCACAGGTGAATGGGCTCACCCGATATCTCGACACCAGAAGCGCCAAGGACCTGCGTAGCGTGGTCGATCTCCCCGAGGGTCTCACTGCCGAGTTCATCTACGACTTCTGCAAAAGGCTCGACGGTTTTCCCCGCCACCTCGGTATCCATTCGGGTGGGATGGTCGTGGCGCATCGACCGTTGTGGGAGATGGTGCCGATGGAGTGGGGGCGGATGGAGGACCGCACGGTGCTCCAGTGGGACAAGGACGATTGTGCCGCGATGGGGATCGTGAAGTTCGACCTGCTTGCCCTTGGTGCGCTCAACGCCCTGCATCTCACGGTGGACACGATTCGTGAGGTCCACGGCGTTGACATTGACCTGGCAACGATCCCGCAGGAACCGGTGATCTATGACATGGTGACCCGGGCGGACACGGTCGGCATCTTCCAGATCGAGTCCCGTGCCCAGATGGCGACCCTGCCCAAGATGAAACCGCGCACGTTCTATGACCTTGCAATAGAGGTTGCGTTGATCCGTCCCGGACCGATCCAGGGACATTCCGTGCATCCGTTCCTGCGGCGTCGCAACGGTGAGGAACCTGTGCGGTATCCCCATCCGTTGACCGAACCGATCCTCCGCAAGACGCTTGGGGTGCCGGTGTTCCAGGAACAGCTCATGGAGATCGCCCGGCTGTGCGCCGGATTCACCCCCGGGCAGTCCGACAAGCTGCGTCAGGCCATGACCCACAAACGGTCCGACGAGGCAATGGAGCAGCTTCGTGACGAGGTGTATGAGGGGATGGCCGGCAACGGGGTGACGGGGGCGAGCGCCGACGAGATTTGGGAGAAGCTCCAGGGATTCGCCGCATTCGGGTTCCCCGAGAGCCACTCGGTGTCGTTTGCATACATTGTGTATGCGGCCTCGTGGTTGAAGTACCACTGGCCGACCGAGTTCTTCATGGGGCTGCTCAACGCCCAGCCGATGGGGTTCTACTCGCCGAACTCATTGATGCAGGACGCCATGCACCACGGGGTTGTGATGTTGCCACCCGACGTCAACGAATCCTGGTTTGACTGCACCGTCGAACCGTTCCACGCCGAGATGGACGACGTTGCGAGTTACCTGGGAATGTCGTGGCGGCGGGGGAGAGGGGCGCTCGATGATCCGGTGCGTCTCGCCAGTGCGATGCGGATCGGGTTGCGGTATGTGAAGAATCTCGGTGACGCCGAGATCACCAGAGTTGAGGCTGCTCGAATCATCGGCGGGCCGTTTGTTTCCCCCGAAGATCTCGCCCAACGCACCGGTCTCAACGAGTCACTCGAGGCGCTCGCCGCATCCGGTGCGATGGCCCCGCTCGGTGTCGGGCGACGCGAGGGGATTTGGGCGGCGGGTGCGCTCGGCCGTCTCGGTCCGGACAAGCTAGCGCTGGTTGAGGGGGCGGAGGCACCACCGCTGAAGTCGATGAACCCGGTCGAGGAGATGCAGGCAGATCTTTGGTCAACGGGTATCTCGGCGTATCACCCGGTGGCGTTCATCCGGGATCGGCTTACCAATGTGGGGTGTCTCACGGTGAGTTCGACGTTGAACCAGCAGCGTAACCAGAAGATGATCAAGGTGGGTGGCATGATCACCCACCGCCAGCGCCCATCCACCGCGGCTGGCGTGCGGTTCATCAACCTCGAGGACGAGACGGGGTTGTTGAACGTGGTGGTGTTGCCCCCGGTGTGGGATGCGAACTTTGAGGTTGCTCGCAAGGCGATCGGGGTGGTGATCGAGGGCAGGCTCGAGTATCGCGACGGTGTGACAAACCTGGTTGCCCAACATTTCACCGAGTGGCCGCTAGAAGCCCCGGTGACAAAAAGCCGCGACTTCCGCTAGGGACGAACCGCGTCAATCTCTCTGTTTTGGCGTCCATTTGGGCCATATATGGCCCAAATGGACGCCAAAACAGAGAGAGGAGAGTTAGATGCCGGGGAGGCGGAAACTGCCGTCGGTGAACAACCTTGGGTGCAGCACAAACACGATCGACCCGCGTGCCTTGCCGATGTCGGTCCAGTGGTTGATGGTCAGATCAATCCCGACGGCGGTTGCGGTTTTGATCTGGACGTTGGCACCGGTGAGATGCGCAGCAAGCTGGCCCCACGTCGGCTGGTGGCCAACGATCATCAACGTCTCGACTTCCTTGGGCGCCTCAGCAACGACGGCGAGCGCACCATCAACCATCGTCCCGTACAGCCCGTCGGCCACTTTGATGGGGCAGTCCCACGCACCAGCCGATACCGCTATCTCCGTCGTCGTACGCGCACGGGTCGCTGCGGATGTGATGACGTATTGGGGTGCCTGGCCCATCTTTGCCAGGGCGACTCCCATGACACGAGCCGAGCGTAACCCCCGCCGGTTGAGGGGCCGTTCGTGGTCTGGTGTGTTGGCATCCCAGTCGGACTTGGCATGGCGCATGATGATGAGTCGTTTCATCAGGCCAGCCTATCTCAGCGAAGCGATTTGTCGGCCGACCCGACACGAATGCAACCCCCTCCCCGTTCTTGTGACGTTTCGACGCAATAGTTGCGTCGAAACGTCACAAGAACGGGAACATGGGTGTCTGGGATCGCGGTAGCCTTACGGAGCACAACCAGGAGGAACTCGATGGCCCTACAACCAGAGATCGAAAAGGCATTGAACGATCAGATTACCGCGGAGTTCGCATCGTCCTATGCGTATCTCGGCATGGCAGCATTCCTCGAGGCCGAAAGCCTGCCGGGGATGGCGCAGTGGATGCGAACCCAATCTCAAGAAGAGTGGACGCATGGCATGAAGATCTACCAGTTCGTTCTCGACCGTGACGGCCGGGTTGCCCTTGGTGAATTGGGTGCCGCGGCGACCGAGTACGAGTCGCCACTTGCCGTCTTCGAAGCAGCCGCCGCTCATGAGCGCAAGATCACCGGTTTGATCAACGACCTCTACGCCAAGGCGACGGAGGCACGCGACTTTGCGTCACTCCCGCTGCTCGACTGGTTCGTTGCCGAGCAGGTCGAGGAAGAAGCCGCGGTGAACCAGATCGTCGACGACCTGCGTCGTGCGGGTGGTGAGGGGCATACGATCCTGATGCTCGACCGTGAGATGGCGGCACGCACGACGGTTCCGGCCGAACCGGGGGCCTGAGTTAACTTTTGGCGAGCCGTTCGATCACGTAGTCGAGGGCTTGGGTCGTGAGTTCGATGTCCGTTGGGTCGATGTTGGGGAAACACGCGATCCGGAGTTGGTTGCGACCCAGCTTGCGGTAACCACCGATATCGAGGATATCGTTGCCGCGACAGATCGACACGATCTCGTCGGCGTCGA
The DNA here is from genome assembly GCA_013151445.1 of Actinomycetota bacterium. Lineage (GTDB taxonomy): Bacteria > Actinomycetota > Acidimicrobiia > Spongiisociales > UBA5794 > BMS3BBIN02. The sequence goes on along the minus strand of JAADIG010000061.1, from coordinate 316 downwards.
CACGGTCGTCCAGGTCCAAAGTCACGACCGTCGGCGAGCGGAACTCGGGTGCCACAAACGGGGAGACGAGTTCATGTGCCTCGGCCCAGTTGTACAGCGTCGTCGACGACTCCGATGATCGCTGGACCGCCCAGGCCAAACCACCCTGTTCGAGCATCCAGCCGAGCTGTTGATCGAGGAGCCACAGTGTCGCGATCGCCGGCGTGTTGTACGTCTGGTTCTTGCGGGAATTGTCGAGTGCTGTTTTGAGCGACAGCGACGCAGGTATCCAACGATCGGTCTGAGCGATCGTTTCGATTCGTTCGATACCGGCAGG
>JAADIG010000100.1 GCA_013151445.1 Actinomycetota bacterium | reverse complement strand
TGCTATGGATGAGGGTTTGCGGTTCGCTATTCGTGAGGGTGGTCGTACTGTTGGTGCGGGCCGAGTCACAAAGATCATCAAATAGGACCTGGAGTTACTGACTGATGGCTGATGAAACCAGGATTCGGATCCGCCTGAAGGCGTACGACCACTCTGTGGTCGATGAGTCGGCGCGAAAAATCGCCGAAACGGTGATCCGGACACAAGCAAAAATTAAGGGTCCGATACCGTTGCCGACCCGTGTCCATCGGTATTGCGTCATTCGTGGTCCACACGTGGACAAGACCAGCCGCGAGCACTTCGAGATGCGTATTCACAAGCGTTTGATCGACATCCTCGAGCCGACGCCAAAAACCGTGGACTCCTTGATGCGACTCGACTTGCCCGCTGGGGTAGAAGTGGAGATCAAGACGTGAAAGCGATGCTTGGCGAAAAGCTGGGTATGACTCAGATCTTTGATGATGAGAATCGGGTAGTTCCGGTCACGATCATCAAGGCTGGTCCAATCAGCATCACACAAATCAAGACCGAGGAATCGGACGGATACACCGCCATTCAGGTCGCCTACAAGGAGCTCCCCGAGCGCCACGTGAATCGCCCGACGGCGGGACATTTCGCAAAATCGGGCGTCGCTCCGGCGAAACATGTTGTTGAAATTCGTGTCGATGACGTCTCCGAGTTTTCTCTCGGTCAGGAATTCAGCGTCTCGGATCTTTTCGAGGTCGGTCAGAAGATCGATGTCGCCGGTGTCACCAAGGGCAAGGGTTTTGCTGGTGTGATGAAGCGTCACAACTTCAAAGGTCAGCCCGCATCCCACGGTGCGCATCGGGTGCACCGTGCACCTGGGGCTATCGGTGCGTGTGCAACGCCGGCGCGTGTCCATAAGGGCAAGCGCATGGCGGGTCGGATGGGTGGCGACACTCGTACCGCGATGAACCTCACCGTTGCACAGATCGATGCGGAGCGCGGGCTCCTGATGGTGCGCGGATCAATTCCGGGTTCCAAGCGGAGCATTGTGATGGTCCGTGAGGCGGTGAAGGCCCGTGGTTAACAAGATCACTGCCGAGCTCTACGGCGCCGATGGCACCGCCAAGGGCGATGTCGAGCTCAATGCCGAGATCTTCGGTATCGAACCGAACAAGGACGTTATGCACCAGGTCGTCACTGCGCAGCTCGCGGCGGCACGACAGGGCACCCACTCCACAAAGACCCGAGCTGAGGTTCGTGGTGGTGGGCGCAAACCATGGCGTCAGAAAGGACTCGGTCGTGCCCGGCACGGATCGATTCGTTCCCCGCAGTGGGTCGGTGGTGGTATTGCTCACGGGCCCAAGCCTCGCGACTACACCCAACGTACGCCGAAGAAAATGCGTCGCCTGGCACTGCGTTCTGCGCTGTCCGTCCGGGCCGCTGAGAAACAGATCAAGGTCGTGGAGGCATTCGATTGGGATGCTCCGAAAACGAAGTCAGCGGTTGCCTTGCTCGATGCCATGGGTGTCGCCGGCAAGGTACTTCTGCTCGCAGAAGATCATGAGCGTATCGCCATCAAGTCGTTCCGCAATATCAAGCGGGTGATTGCCAGCAACCTTGGTCAGGCAAACACGTACGACGTCCTGTGGGCGGATACGATCGTGATGAGCAAGGGGACGCTCGAGTTGGGTCAATCGGCACCGCGTGGCTCCGAGGAGCATGCCGCCCTGGTTGCTCCGGACACACTCTCCGAAGAAGGTACCCCAGTGCGAGAGGATGATGGCGAATGAAGGACCCCCGCGACGTGATCCTCTCCCCGGTCGTTTCCGAAAAGTCGTACGACCTGGTCCAGGATCTCAACACCTACACGTTCATTGTGGACCCGCGAACGAACAAGACGGAGATCAAACAAGCTGTACAGCACATCTTCGACGTCAAGGTCGTTTCCGTGAACACGATCAATCGTAAGGGCAAGCGTAAGCGCACCGGCTACAAGATCGGGAAGCGTTCCGATCAGAAGCGTGCACTCGTCAAGCTTGCTGTCGGCGAGTCGATCGACATCTTCGAGGTCTAGGTATGGCAGTAAAGAAACTCAAACCAACATCACCCGGTCGGCGGTTCCAAACCGTTTCCGACTTTGGTGACATCACGACTTCGAAACCCGAAAAGTCGCTGGTCGTCAAGCAGAAGCGCTCCTCGGGGCGTAACAACTATGGCCGTATAACGTCGCGCCATCGCGGCGGTGGTCATAAACGACGATATCGCGTTGTCGACTTCCGGCGTACCAAGGATGGGATCCCGGCGAAGGTCGCGTCCATCGAATACGACCCGAACCGCAACGCCCGCATTGCTTTGTTGCATTATGTCGATGGCGAGAAGCGCTATATCTTGGCACCACTTCAGATCAAGGTCGGCGACATGCTCGAGTCCGGGCCGTCTGCCGACATTCGTCCCGGGAACTGTCTCCCGCTTCGCAACATCCCCACGGGTACCGTCGTGCACGGCGTGGAGCTTCGCCCCGGCGGCGGAGCAAAGATGGGTCGTTCCGCAGGTACTGCGATTCAGCTCATGTCCAAGGAAAAGAGTCTTGCGCTGCTGCGTCTCCCCTCGGGCGAGATGCGTCAGGTGCAACTCGACTGTCGTGCGACGGTCGGGCAGGTTGGTAACACCGACGCCGAGCTGATCAAGATCGGCAAAGCAGGCCGCAACCGCTGGAAGGGCGTTCGCCCACAGTCTCGTGGCGTTGCTATGAACCCGGTAGACCATCCACTCGGTGGTGGTGAAGGCCGCAGTTCCGGTGGTCGTCATCCGGTGAGTCCCTGGGGTAAACCCGAGGGCCGCACCCGGAAGCAGAACAAAACATCCGATAAGTACATCGTGCGTCGCCGCACGAAGAAGGGTAGGAGGTAGCCCATGGCGAGAAGTCTGAAAAAGGGCCCGTTCGTTGATGAGCACCTTCTCCGTAAGATCGAAGGGGCGAATGAGCGCGGGGAAAAGCGTGTCATTCGCACCTGGAGCCGACGCTCCACGATTCTTCCGGACATGGTCGGTCACACCATTGCGGTGCACGATGGGCGTAAGCATGTTCCGGTATACATCAGTGAATCCATGGTGGGTCACAAGCTCGGCGAATTTGCGCCGACTCGTACCTTCCGTGGTCACGTCGCCGACAAGTCTTCGAGGCGCCGATGAAGGTTAAAGCTCAGGCGAAGTACATTCGCCAATCGCCGTACAAGGTCAGGCGCGTACTTGACCTTGTCCGCGACCTGCCGGTACATGAAGCAACCGACGTACTCCGGTTCACCAATCGTCGTGCCGCTGACACCATTCTGAAGGTGTTGGACTCGGCCGTTGCGAACGCCGAGCACAACCACGCACTTGATGCAGAAGAGTTGTTCGTTGCCGAAGCATTCGCCGACGAGGGTCCCACCCTCAAGCGTTTCCGGCCACGTGCTCGCGGTAGGGCAACGCCCATTCACAAACGCACGTGTCATATAACCATCGTCGTAGCTGAGCAAGAGGAGGCGTAATGGGACAGAAGATCCATCCATACGGTCTCCGTCTGGGGATTGTGACCGACTGGAAATCACGTTGGTACTCCGAGAAGGACTACGCGTACCAGGTCAACCAGGATGCCGATATCCGTAACTATTTGATGAGTGAGTTGTCGCGTGGCGCTATTTCGCGTATCGACATCGAGCGCATCGGTGACAAGAAGGTCCAGATCGACGTTCATACCGCCCGTCCGGGTGTCGTGATTGGTCGAGCCGGGTCCGAGGCCGACCGCATGCGTCGCGGGCTTGAGAAGCTCACTGATCGCATGGTGAAGTTCAATGTCATCGAGGTCCAGAACGCCGAGCTCGACGCAACCTTGCTTGCACGCTCGGTTGCCGATCAGCTTGAGGGTCGTGTGTCGTTCCGTCGTGCCATGAAGCGCGCCGTCGCGACGGCGCTCAAGGCCGGTGCCGAGGGTGTCCGGGTTCAGGCTTCGGGACGTCTCGGTGGCGCCGACATGGGTCGACGCGAGTGGTATCTCGAGGGCCGGGTTCCTCTACATACGCTGCGTGCCGATATTGACTACGGCGTAGCAACCGCACACACCACGGTGGGGACCATTGGTATCAAGGTCTGGGTTTACAAGGGTGACGTTCTTCCATCACTCGTCGGCCGCGCCGACAAAATTGCGGCCGAAGCACGTCTCGCTGCGGGTGGACCGTCGAAGCGTCGTCGCCGCCCGGCGAAGTCGCGTGCCGAGGATGCTGCCAAGGCTGGTGGCGACGGTTCCGGTAAGCGGATCATCGAAGCTGGGGGCGGCAAACGTCTTGTCGAGGCCGGTGGCGGTAAACGCCGCTCGAAGCGCGATGGCGAAGAGACCAAGGTTACGACTGCGGTTGCCAAGGACGAATTCGAACAGGCTCGTGACGTTGCCGCTGAAGTTATTGATGGTGAAGCCGCAGCCGCGGTCAAACCATCGGCCGAAGCCGCGGTCAAACCATCGGCTGAAGCTGTGGTCGAGACACCGGCTGAAGCTGTGGTCAAACCATCGGCCGAAGCTGTGGTCGAGACACCGGCTGAAGCTCCGACCGTCGCGGAAACTCCAACGGCTCCTGCCGAGACTCCTACCGAGGATGCCGCGGTCGACGCTGTGAAGGTTGATGTTGCCGAGACCGGCGAGGTCAACGTTCCAGAGGCTGCTGCTGAGGGTTCGCAAGACGCCGAAGGTGAGGACGCCTAGTCATGTTGATGCCGAAGCGTACAAAATACCGAAAGGTCCAGAAGGGCCGGATGCGCGGGTCCGCCAAGGGCGGGTCAAGCGTTTCGTTCGGCGATTTTGGTCTCCAGGCCCAGGAATGCGGCTGGCTGACAGCTCGTCAGATTGAGGCCGCTCGTATTGCGATGACCAGGTCCGTCAAGCGTGACGGAAAGGTCTGGATCAACGTGTTCCCGGACAAACCTATCACCGAGAAGCCGGCCGAAACCCGCATGGGATCCGGCAAGGGAAACCCGGAGTACTGGGTTGCCGTCATCAAACCAGGTCGTGTGATGTTCGAAATGGGTGGCGTGAGTGAGGAGCGTGCCCGCGAGGCGTTGCGCCTCGCCGCACACAAGCTCCCGGTCAAGACCAAGTTCGTACGGCGGGAGGACACATGAAAACCGTAGAGCTCGCAAAGCTCACCTACGACGAGCTTCGTGAGAAGCTGGGCGAGACCAAAGAAGAATTGTTCAATCTTCGTTTCCAGCTTGCCACCAACCAGCTCGATAACACCTCCCGCATGGGTCAGGTGAAGAAGGACATTGCCCGGATACGTACGGTGATGGCCCAGCAAGAGATTGCCGCATGGCACAGCCAGCAGGAGGAGAACTAATGGAGCGAGGACGCCGTAAGGTTCGCACAGGCATCGTCGTTTCGGACGGTCGCGATAAAACGATTACCGTTGAGGTTCGAGATTCCAAACAGCATCGTCGGTACTCAAAGACGATCCCTGTTCGGAAACGATTTCATGCCCACGACGAGACGAATGACGCTCGTGTGGGTGACACCGTCCGCATTGTTGAGACACGCCCGCTGTCCAAGACAAAGCGCTGGCGCGTCGCAGAGGTAGTGGAGCGAGCCCGATGATCCAACAAGAAAGCAGACTGAAGGTCGCCGATAACTCCGGCGCTCGCGAGGTGCTGTGTATTCGTGTGCTCGGCGGCTCCAAGCGTCGGTACGCCCATGTGGGTGATGTCATTGTCTGCACAGTCAAGGACGCAACCCCCGGCGGCAACGTCAAGAAGGGCGAGGTCGTCAAGGCCGTCGTGGTGCGCACCCGCAAGGAGCGCCGTCGTTCCGATGGCACCTACATCCGTTTTGATGACAATGCGTGTGTCGTGATCAACGACAACCAGCAACCCCGGGGGACTCGTATCTTCGGTCCGGTTGCTCGCGAGCTGCGTGATCGCAAGTTCATGCGCATCGTGTCGCTCGCCCCGGAGGTGCTGTGATGAAACTGCGCGTCGGTGACAGCGTTCGCGTCATTGCTGGCAAGGATAAGGGTGTCGAATCAAAGATCACCCATATCTACAAGGATCGAAACCGCATCGTTGTCGAAGGTGTGGCCACCGCCAAACGCCACACCCGGCCGACCGGTGACACGATGCAGGGCGGCATCATTGACAAGGATCAGCCGATCGATGTCTCCAATGTCATGATCGTGTGTCCTGACTGCGGGCCAACAAAAATTGGTTACAGTTTCGACGCCGATGGCGCGAAACGTCGCGTCTGCCGCAAGTGTGGGAGTGAGCTCTAATGGAACCCCGGTTCAAGACTAAGTACGCCGACGAGGTCGCTGGCAAGCTTCTTGAGGAGCTTGGGTTGACCAACGTTATGCAGGTTCCCCGCATCGAGAAGATCATCGTCAACATGGGAGTTGGCGACGCCACGGGCGACTCGAAGCTGGTGAATGCAGCGGTCCAGGACCTGCGTACCATCACCGGTCAGCAGCCAAGGATCAATCTCGCAACGAAGTCGATATCGAACTTCAAGTTACGCGAGGGCCAACCGATTGGTGCATCTGTCACCTTGCGTGGCGATCGTATGTGGGAATTCTTCGACCGTCTGGTGACGCTCGCAATCCCCCGTATCCGCGACTTCCGTGGCCTCAACCCCAAGAGTTTCGACGGCAACGGCAACTACACGTTCGGTGTCCAAGAGCAGCTCATGTTTCCCGAGATCGACTACGACAGTGTCGTCAAGGTCCGCGGTATGGATATCACTTTTGTGACCACAGCCAAGACGAACGACCAGGGGCGAGCCCTTCTCCGTGCGTTTGGGTTCCCCTTCCGCCAGCAGCAACAGGCAGGTGTGTAAATGGCGAAAACATCAAAGATCGTCGCGAACAATCGTCGGAAAGAAACGATCGAGCGTTACGCAGTGCGCCGCGCCGTGCTCGTCGCGGTCATCAAAGATCCAGAAGCAACCTATGAAGAAAAGCGCATTGCGTATCAGGGCATCGCCAAGATGCCGCGCGACGCTTCGGCAACCCGATACCGCAATCGTTGCGGACAAACGGGTCGACCTCGTGGTTACTTCCGCAAGTTCGGGATGTCTCGAAACACTTTGCGCCAGTTGGCTCATCGTGGCGAGCTTCCCGGTGTACGAAAGGCCTCGTGGTAGGACATGTATACAGATCCCATTGCAGACATGCTGACGCGGATCCGCAACGCTAATCAAGCGTTGCATCCGGAGGCATCCATGCCCTCATCCAAGATGAAGGAGGCGATCGCCAAGGTCCTCGTCGCCGAGGGTTACGCCGACAGCTATCGCGTAGAAGACGCATCGGTTGGGAAAACACTCACCGTTCGTCTCCGGTACAACGATGACCGCAGCCGTGTGCTGTCGGCTATCAAGCGCGTGTCAAAGCCCGGTTTGCGTGTCTACAAGGCCTCAAACGACATCCGCCGCATTCGCGGTGGACTCGGCATCTCAATTGTTTCAACATCTGAGGGACTGCTCACTGATCGTGACGCTCGCAAGCGTTCGATCGGTGGCGAGGTCCTCTGTGAGGTGTGGTAGCTCGTGAGTCGCGTAGGTAATGCCCCGATCGCGCTACCCAGTGGCGTTGAGATCACCATCAACGGCTCCGCGGTTGGTGTCAAGGGCTCAAAAGGTGAACTATCACGGACGTTCAACGAGGCGATCAGCTTCGAGTTGAATGATGGCGTGCTCACCGTAAGTCGTGCCAACGATGAGCGGGAGGTACGTGCACTCCACGGTCTCAGCCGTGCGTTGGTGAACAACATGGTTATCGGTGTGTCCGAGGGGTACAAGAAGGAACTCGAGGCGCACGGTGTTGGGTATCGTGCCATTCTCAAGGGCAGCAAACTCGAACTCGCTCTTGGGTTTAGCCACCCGGTCTTTCTGGAAGCACCCGAGGGCATCACGTTTGAAGTTCCGGAGCCGACGAAAATCATCGTATCCGGTATTGACAAGGAACTCGTCGGCCAGGTTGCCGCGAACATCCGTGGCGTTCGACCGCCCGAGCCTTACAAGGGCAAGGGCATCCGGTACGTCGGTGAGCATGTTCGCCGCAAGGCCGGCAAGGCAGGAGCCTGATGAAGCACACACGTGTGACAGCGCGCCAGCGTCGACATCGCAGAGTCCGCAAAACATTGCGTGGTTCTGCGGCCCGTCCTCGTCTCGCTGTCTACCGCTCGAACAAGTACATTTACGCACAGGTCATCGATGACGACGCGGCTCGCACTCTGGCGAGCGCATCATCTCGAGAGACATCGCTCTCGGGAGAGCGTCTCACCATCGAGACTGCCTCGAAGGTCGGTCAGCTCGTTGCCGGGCGTGCATCCGAGGCTGGTATCAGCGAGGTCGTCTTCGACCGGGGCGGAAACGCCTTCCACGGTCGCATCAAGGCACTTGCGGACGCCGCCCGCGACGCCGGTTTGAAGTTCTAGGAGTAGGTTGTATGAACCGAAATCGAAACGACAGAAGAGGCAACGATCGTAGCCGCGAGCCGGAATTCGACGAGCGCGTCATCACGATCAATCGTGTTGCCAAGGTAGTGAAGGGCGGTCGCCGCTTTTCCTTCACCGCGCTCGTCGCCGTTGGCAACGGCAAGGGCAAGGTCGGCATTGGCTACGGCAAGGCCAAGGAAGTGCCTACCGCTATCCAGAAGGCGATGGAGCTTGCCCGCAAGGACATGCAGTACATCCCGATGGCCGGCCAGACGATCATCCACGAGAACATCGGTCAGCAGGGTGCGTCTCGCGTCCTGCTGAAACCGGCGGCACCCGGTACGGGTGTTATCGCCGGTGGTGCGGTGCGTCAGATCCTCGAAGCCGCCGGTGTGTCTGACATCCTCGGTAAGTCTCTTGGCTCTGCGACCCATGTAAACGTTGCCAAGGCAACAATGGATGCCCTCATGTCGCAGGACCGTCCGGATGTTGTTGCGCGTGCCCGCGGGCGTCGCCCCGAGGAGCTGTTCCCGCCGGCCCTGGTCGCGGCCTACAACTCGACGGAGCTGGCTCGCACCCAGATCGGTGGCAAGTAATGGCCAAGACGTTGAAAATCACACTCAAGCGCAGTCTCATTGGGGAGAAACCAAAGACTCGTGCGACGATAGAAAGTCTCGGGCTCCGCAAGATCAATTCGATGGTTGAGCGCCCGGACACCCCGGATGTGCGCGGCATGGTGTTTCGTGCCAAGCATCTCCTGGATGTGGAGGAAGTTTCATGAAACTGCACCATCTGCGACCCGCAGAGGGTTCCAAGAAGCGCAAGATCCGCGTCGGACGCGGTGAGGCGGGGAGGCGCGGTAAAACTGCCGGCCGTGGTACCAAAGGTACCAAGGCCCGCAACACGGTTCGACCAGGATTTGAGGGTGGGCAAACGCCTCTTCAGAGGCGGTTGCCGAAACTTCGCGGCTTTAAGAACAGGAACAAGGAAGTTTTCGCCGTCATCAACGTTGAACGTCTTAACGAGTTCGATGCCGGCACCGACGTGACGGTCGAGGTGCTCCGTGCCTCAGGCATGGTAAAACACCGTGGCCGTGTCAAGGTGCTGGGTGAAGGAGAGATCGACCGTGGACTCACGGTGCACGCCCATCGGTTTAGTAACAGTGCCGTTGAGAAGATCAAAGCAGCTGGCGGCTCGGTTGAGATCGTCGAATGACATCGTTCGCGTCACATGCCGACCTTGGTAGTGTGATGCGTCTGATGCAGGCCGAGGAGTAACAAGAAACTCATGCTTTCTGTTTATCGCAACATGTTCAAGATCCGCGACTTGCGGACCAAGATCCTCTTTACGCTCGGCATCCTGGCGTTGTACCGCTTTGGTACGGCCGTTCCCGTTCCGGGTGTCGACGCCGATGCGGTCAAGGTCCTGGCACAAACTGCCCAGGACCAGGGGTTCCTGGGGCTGCTCAACCTGTTCTCAGGCGGAGCGCTGGAACGAATGTCGGTGTTTGCGCTCGGCATCATGCCGTACATCACGTCGACGATCATCATGCAGCTGCTCACGGTCGTCATTCCGAAGCTCCAGGCTCTCCAGGACGAGGGCGAGTCCGGGCAGAAGGTGATCACCCAATGGACGCGCTATACGACCGTTGGTCTCGCCTTGCTTCAGGCGGCGTCGTTCACTCAGTTGTTGCACCAGGGTTCGTTTGGCGGCATCGACCTGATCCCGGACTTCACGGTCCGCAATGTCATGCTCATCATTATCACCTGGACGGCTGGTACGGCGCTGATCATGTGGCTCGGCGAACTTATCACTCAACGTGGTGTGGGCAACGGCATGTCGCTGATCATCTTCATCAGCATCGTAAGCCAGCTCCCCGGTCAGTTCGGAACGCTCAAGGCAAGCTCCCTGGGGTACCAGTTCTGGTCCATTGTGCTGCTGATGTTCGTACTTACGGTCGGCATCATTTTCGTTGATCAGGGTCAACGCCGTATCCCGATTCAGTTCTCGCGCCGGGTCCGGGGTCGCAAGGTTCTCGGTGGCGGTGCAACGTACATTCCGTTGAAGGTCAACATGGCCGGTGTTATCCCCGTCATTTTCGCAACTTCCGTGATGTACTTCCCAGTTCTGATAGCTTCCGCTCTCCCGCCAACGGGCTGGGGACAGACCGTAAGAGACTGGATCAACGACAACCTTCTCCAGTCGGGTGCCGGTGGATTATCTCCAACGCTGCCATACATCGCCATGCTTGCGCTGCTAGTCGTTGCCTTCACCTACTTCTATACCGCGATCCAGTTCGATCCCGTGCAGCAGGCTGACCGAATTCAGCGACAGGGCGGGTTCATTCCGGGGATTCGGCCGGGTCGTGCGACAGTCCGCCATCTGGAGACAGTCCTGTCCCGCATCACACTCCCCGGGTCGCTGTACCTGGCGGTCGTTGCGGTAGCACCGTCGATACTCGGCTGGCTGTACAACGTGCCGGTTGGACTTTCGGGTGTTTCGATCCTTATCGTGACTGGCGTTGCGTTGGAGACGATGAAGCAGATCGAGAGTCAGTTGATGATGCGGAACTATGAGGGTTTCTTGTCCTAATGGGTCGACGAGTCCTGTTTCTCGGCCCTCCCGGAGCGGGTAAGGGTACCCAAGCCACGTTGCTCGCTCGCGCTCTCGGAGTGCCGCATATCTCCACGGGCGTCATGCTTCGCGAGGCAGTCGCCGAAGGTACCGAACTCGGGAGGCAGGCTGGCGCCTTGATGGCGGCCGGAGATCTCGTACCGGATGAAATGGTTGTTGCCATGGTGGCCGAGCGGCTGTCCCGCAGCGACGCAGCGTGTGGATATTTGCTCGACGGTTTTCCCCGTAACGTGGAACAGGCCGATGCCCTCGACCGCTCGGTTGCTGGGGATGCGATTGAGATCGTGCTGCTCCTCACCGTTGCGGAGGACGAACTCGTCGACCGGCTTCTCAAGAGGGCGGTTGAGGACGGCCGTGACGACGACAACGAGGATACGATCCGTCGCCGTCTTGAGGTGTACCGCAGCGAGACCGAACCACTCATCGATCACTACCCGTCCCATGGTGTCCCGATCATCACGATCGACGGACTCGGCGCGGTCGAAGATGTGTTTGCGCGAGTCGTGATGGCCCTGGCGCACGAATAATGGGTTCCGGGCTTCTTTCGATCAAGACGAGCAGCGACTTCGCCAAGATGACGGTTGCGGGACGTGTCGTTGCCGAGCTGCACACCGAAGTACGGGCTGCTGCACATCCGGGTGTGTCGCTCAAGTCCCTCGACGTTATCGCTGAGAAGGTGGTGCGATCGAACGACTGCCGTCCGTCCTTTCTGGGTTACCAGGGCACGTATCCGGCGACCATCTGCACGTCAGTGAACTCGATGATCGTGCATGGCATCCCAACGGAGTACGAACTGCGCGAGGGGGACATCCTCTCGATCGATGCCGGCGCCATCTATGAGGGCTGGCATGGTGATGCGGCGTTCACGATGGGCATCGGAGAGATCTCTCAAAAAGCTCAGCAGCTCATCGATGTCACTGAACGGGCCCTCTGGAACGGTCTCGCCGAGGTAAAACCGGGCAACAGAATCGGTGACATTGGTGCCGCCGTTGAAGCGACCGCGAAGCCGTATGGTTACGGCGTCGTCCAGGGATACACGGGTCACGGTATCGGTCAGGCCATGCATGAAGCACCGAGTGTGCCGAACTATGGGCGGGCGCGTCGTGGATTCAAGCTTCGCGAGGGAATGGCGCTCGCCATCGAACCGATGTTCAACCTGGGAACTCCCGATACCGCGGTCCTCGATGACGACTGGACCGTCGTGACCGCCGATGGTGCGTGGTCGGCGCACTGGGAACACACGGTCGGGCTGACCCCCGACGGCTCGTTTGTGTTCACCCTCCCCGAACCCAAACAGGTCGCGTAACCAACTGCGGTGGCCCATCGGCGCAGTGACGTCGATGTGGTCGGGTAGGAGGTGAGCCGTTTGGTCTGCGTGCTCGTACAGTGGCCGCTCCCTACCGGCTGGCTCGAGCTCGGCACAACCCTGAATTTGACGCCGGTGGGCGGTGCGCTATCTTCTGCGCCAATGAAGACGTTGATGTGTATGTGTTTGATGTTTAGCTCTCGGGTGGCCAACCCGGGTGCGGCATGCGCATGCATCTCGCACTCCTGACACCGTCGCCACCTCCCGAGGGCACATCGTTTGGCGACGGTCGTAGTGACATCCTGTTCACCGAACACACCTGTCTCCGGAGTCTTCCCCCATGTCCTCATCATCATCATTTTCCGATTGGCACGACGATCATCCGTGGCGACCTGCCACCTTGCAGGTGCGCGGCGGTCTCAGTCGTAGCGGTTTCGACGAAACCTCCGAAGGTCTCTTTCTCACGTCCGGTTATGTGTATGGCTCGGCCGCTGAGGCCCAGGCTGCGTTCGAGGGGAAGATTGACCGTTACATCTACTCTCGTTACGGCAACCCGACTGTCGGGGTGTTTGAGGAGCGGCTGAGGCTCATTGAGGGTGCGGAGGCATGCAAGGCCACTGCAACGGGGATGGCTGCCGTCTTCTCGGCACTGGCATGCCAGCTCAACGCAGGCGACCGAGTCGTTGCGTCACGGGCTCTCTTTGGATCCTGCAAGGTTGTTATCTCCGACATTCTGGCGCGCTGGGGCATCGAGACGGTGCTCGTCGATGGGACGAACCTTGACGCCTGGGAGCGCGAGCTACAGACCCCGACAGATGTGGTGTTCTTCGAATCACCCTCAAACCCGACGCTTGAGATCATTGACATCGCCGCGGTGAGCGAGCGCGCTCATGCTGCCGGTGCGACGGTCGTGGTGGATAACGTCTTCGCATCGCCGGTCGTGCAGAGTCCGCTCGCTCTCGGGGCCGATATCGTCGTGTACTCGACTACGAAACACATCGACGGCCAGGGTCGGACACTCGGTGGGGCGGTGCTCGCGTCACAACAGTTCATTGACGAGCATTTCCAGTTGTTCTACCGGCACACCGGTCCCGCCATGAGTCCCTTCAACGCATGGGTCGCCTTGAAGGGTCTCGAAACGCTCGACCTACGCGTTCGCGCCCAGTCCGCTTCGGCGCTGACGGTCGCCCAGTGGCTTGACGATCATGACGGGGTCGCCACGGTCCGTTACCCGTTCCTCGCGTCGCATCCCCAGAGTGAGCTAGCCCAGCACCAGATGACGACAGGTGGCACGGTGGTCACGTTTACGGTGGAAGGTTCGACGTCCCAGGCATTCGAGATCGTCGACGCTCTCAGAGTGTTTGATATCTCGAACAACCTCGGCGACACCAAGAGCCTTGTGACGCACCCTGGCACTACGACACACCGCATGCTCACCCCCGGGGAGCGGCTCGAGGTCGGACTGGCGGAGGGGACCATTCGGTTGTCGATTGGCCTTGAAGACGTTGCTGACCTGATTGAAGACCTGGATCGGGCTCTTCTTGGGAGCGGTGGTTCCCGATGACCGTGATGATCCTGTGTGTCCGAATGCGATGTCGGCGAGCCGCTGTTAACAGCTCCCCGAACCACTGCATTTCTGTTCCCCTCCACAACTCTTTAGGACACGCACATGACAACGCTCTCTATTCCCGACAGCGACCTTGACCCCGACCTTCTCGCAGACATCACAACATTCGAAGACATGCTCGCCGGGTACCGAGCTGGCGACGTAGACGAGGACATCTTTCGGGTCTTCCGGCTCTCCAACGGCGTCTATGGCCAGCGGCAGGGGAACGACAACCAGATGATCCGGGTCAAGGTGCCGTATGGCTCGTTGACTCCCGAGCAGCTGGAGATGCTTGGTGACCTTGTCGAGTCACACTCTCGTGGTTTTGGCCACATCACGACCCGACAGAACATTCAGTTCCACTTCGTCCAACTCGATGCCGTACCGGAGGTGCTGCGCAGACTGGCATCGGTGGGACTGACAACCAGGGAGGCGTGCGGCGACGTCGTGCGCAACGTGCAGGGGTGTCACCTTGCGGGGGCGTGTCCCGTCGAGATCCTTGATATCACCCAATGGGCTGAGGCCGCGTACCGGTTATTCCTCCGCAATCCG
>JAADIG010000077.1 GCA_013151445.1 Actinomycetota bacterium | reverse complement strand
AGGGCGGACAGTTCGCTTACAGTCCCGGCACGTTAGGGAGCCGGGACCGTGATCGGTGTTGTATCGGTCGGATTGGAAAAGGTCGTCACTGACGTTCCGCTGTTGCCATCCACGTTGACTGTGTAAGAGGCCTCAACAAGGGATCCGTCTGTTATCACGAGTTGCACCTCGATTGGATCTCCTGTGAGCCCCAACACCTCTGCCGAATACACGCCACGTAGCCGCACGGTGTTCTCAGCGGCACTGAGAACCTCAAGGCTGGTGGGTGTACCGAGGGCAGCCAACGGGTTGTCGGTTGGCGGTGGTCCTTCGAGTTCCTCCCATTCGCCGTCGGGCAGTCTCGCCCATTGCCCCTCAGCGGTGATGAGGTACTCGACTTCTCCCGACCCGGATCGAATCAGGAGCTGCGAAGCGCCGTCGATCCACCGACCAGAGACAATGGATGCCTCCTGTTCGTTGACGGTGGCAGTGCCGGAGAACTCGTACCCACCCGCATAGGCCGCGAGTGCCTCTGCGAGAACGGTAGCGGGGTCGAGAGTAGGTGTTGCGGGTGCTGGCACGTTCGCTGCTGTTGTCGATGTTGTGGCGGTGCTTGACTCCACTGGAGCAGCAGTCGTAGACGACACCGCTCCATCGGTCGAAGAGCTACATGCCGCGACAACCAGCGACAACGCGATGGCGGCCCCGAGGGGCCGCCATCGTGAACCGCGTGATGCGTTAGTCATCGTCGCCGTCGTCATCGCCACCGGAGTTACCGCCGTCGTCGTCGCTGTCGTCATCGTCGCCACCGGAGTTACCGTTGTGGTCACCGTCGTCGCCGTCATCGTCATCGTCGTCGCCGGAGTTACCGTTGTGGTCACCGTCGTCGCCGTCATCGTCATCGTCGTCGCCGGAGTTGCCGTTGTGGTCACCGTCGTCGCCGTCATCGTCATCGTCGTCGCTGTTGTCTGCGCTATCGCTGTCATCGCACTTGCTCGTCGTTTCCGACTTGACCTTGAGGTCCCACAGTCCGTTGTTCTGCTTGAGCTCGACCTTTACCTTGGCGTCGGAGTCATTGAATTTCACTTCGAATCCGTAGTTCTTGGTCTTCAGCTCGTAGGCATCGGACGCCGCACCATCGATTGTGACACCGTCGACAATGACGTCACCCGTGTCCGAGATCGAATAGGAGACCGTCAGTGGTGTTCCATCGCAGTAGCGTCCGTCCCAAAGGTATGACCCGACGAGATCAGCGAGAGCCTGATCCTTCAGTTTCTGCTGGTCTTTGCCCTTGAGCTCGATCTTGAGCTTGACCGTGGTATCGCCGTTGTCGTCGTCATCGTGGCCGAGTTCCATCTCTGCCTTGATCTTCAACGTCATGGTGAAGCCGTTCGACATGAACGTAATCTTCATCGAAGACTCGGCCTCATCGTCATCGGTCTTGTTCTTGACGGTGCCAATCTCATAGGTGGCATCCGCCGGGAACAGTGCCGTTACCGATACATTGGTAACTTCGGGGTTCCCGTCGGCATTCTCCACCACGTCGAACGTCACTGTTGACGCATCGTCCGCACCAAACAGGACGCCGGTCCAGGTGTGGGTGCCGAGGATGGCAGCCAGGTCTGCGGCCTTCACTTCTGCGCTGAGTTTGTCCTTCTTAGCCTTCACCTCGACGCGGGTTGTACCGTCTTCGTTCGAGAATCGAACCTTGTGGTCTCCCGCTGTCGTTTCGGTGAGGGCCGGGTCGCTGAGAGCGACCTCGGTGATATGCCCCACATCGTCAAGTCCGACAGATACGGTCGTCAACGGTGAGCCGAGTACGCCGAGCGTCAGCGTCATACCGCCAGTGTCAGCGATCGCCTCGGTCGTGCTGGCAGATGCTGCCGCCGGGGCTATAAGAGCGCTTGCGGCGATTGCTATTGCTAGCAGGCTTGCCAATCGCTTCGTCATTGTTAATTGTCCTTTTGGTCGCCGGGTCCGGGTTTCCGGGCCGTCGGTATGGCCAAGATGTCCTACCACCACTATCACTATGCCGGACGCTGGATTAAGCGAGCGATAAGCGACCACTAACAGTGGCGCGCAATACCGGGTCCAGTGTGCATCGAGAATGGGGGCTTGGTAGTTCCTATCGGCCGACTTGCGCTAAACCTTCGGCCGATCGCCGAGTTTCATCGACTTCACGATGCGAGCTGAGATTTCTTCGACTGAAGTGGCCGTCGTGTCCGTGGGTGTCATGCCGATCGCTCTGAAAAGCCGGTCGGCGCGTTCGATGTCGGACCTGCAGCGATCAAGAGACGCGTACGGCGAGTCGGGTCGGCGCTGCTGGCGGATCTGGTGGAGGCGGACCGGATCGATCGTAAGCCCGTACAACTTGTCGATGTGGTTTTCCAGTGCCGCCGGCAAACGGGGTGATACGAGGTCTTCTTCCGTGAGTGGGTAGTTTGCGGCACGGACTCCGTAGTGCATCGCCAAATAGAGGCAGGTTGGTGTCTTGCCGCATCGTGACACACCGATCACAACCACGTTCGCACGGTCGTAGTGGTGGACGTTCACGCCGTCATCGGTACTCAAGGTGAAATCGACGGCGTCGAGACGGCGCTGGTACCCCTTGCTGTCGGCCATGCCATGAAAACTGCCGATGTCTCGGCTCGGCAGGCTCCCAAGTTCCTTCGAGAGCGGTGGCAGGAATGCGCTGAACGTGTTGAGTACCAGGGCGTCAGCGGTGTCAACGTACTTCTCGAGATTCTTGTTGATGAGGGTCGTAAACACGATCGGCCGGTCATCGAGGCGGCCACCGATCCTCACTATCTCGTCCGCGACCGTACTCGCCTTGGCGTCGGTGTCGACGAACGAACGGACAAGATATACCCAGTCGACACCTTCGAAGCGGGACAGGATCGAGCGTGCCAGTGCCTCAACGGTCACACCGGTATGGTCCGAGACGCAGAACACTGCCCGGCGGGGGATCGTTTCGCTGCTCATACGTCGATTTTGGCGAGGTGCAACCAGGTGGCAATCACGGTGTCCGGATTCAGCGAAATACTCGAAATGCCATGATCGGACAACCACTGCGCAAAGTCTGGGTGGTCCGATGGTCCCTGGCCGCAGATACCGATGTACTTGTTCGCCCGCTGACAGGCATCAAGTGCCATCGAGATGAGAGCGAGGACCGCTTCGTCTCTTTCGTTGAAGAGTTGGGCGACAAGCCCCGAGTCCCGGTCCAAGGCCAAGGTGAACTGGGTCAGGTCATTCGATCCGATCGAGAATCCATCGAACATTTCGAGAAACTGGTCCGCTAGCAACGCATTCGAGGGTATCTCACACATCATGATGAGCCGGAGGCCATTCTCGCCGCGAACAATGCCGTTGCTTGCGAGAATGTCGACAACCTCGCGTGCTTCCCCGACCGTTCGGACAAATGGCACCATGACTTCCACGTTGGTAAGCCCCATGTCGTCGCGCACGGAGCGAATGGCCTCGCATTCGAGCGCAAACGCTTCCTGGAATGCTGCGGACCGGTATCGAGAGGCTCCACGGAACCCGATCATGGGGTTTTCTTCGACCGGTTCGTACGACGTACCACCGATGAGATGGGCATATTCGTTTGACTTGAAGTCGGATAGTCTGACGATCACCGGTTTCGGAGCGAACGCGGCCGCGATAGTCGCCACACCCTCGCGAAGCTTGTCAACAAAGAACGTTCGGGCATCGGGGTACCCGGCGGTTCGGTTCTCAATCTGGGCGGCAACGTCCGGCGGAACGTCGGGGTAGTCGAGGAGTGCCCGGGGATGTACGCCAATAACGTTGTTGATGACGAACTCGACCCGAGCGAGGCCAACACCAGCATTCGGAAGCTGTGCGAACGAGAACGCCCTGTCCGGGCTAGCAACGTTCATCATGATCTCGGTGGGTGGTTCGGGCATGGAATCGAGTTCGATACGCAGCACCTCGTGATCGAGGATGCCCTCGTACACGTACCCGGTGTCCCCCTCGGCACATGAGACAGTGACATCAATGCCGTCTGTCAGGAGGCTAGTGCCGTCGCCGGTGCCTACCACTGCCGGGATCGAAAGTTCCCGGGCGATGATGGCTGCGTGACAGGTCCGTCCACCACGGTTGGTGACGATTGCGCTTGCCCGCTTCATGACGGGTTCCCAGTCGGGGTCGGTCATGTCGGCGACGAGAACGTCACCATCTTGCACCCTGTCCATTTCGCTCGGCGACCTGATGACCCGCACAACCCCGGAGCCGATCCGTTGTCCGACCGAGCGACCCTCGACCAGCACGGGGCCACGTTCGTTGAGTTGGAAACGTTCGAGTGTGTTCGCTGACGTCTGCGACTGTACGGTCTCGGGTCTCGCCTGGAGAATGTAGAGCTCGCCGTCGATACCGTCCTTCCCCCATTCGATATCCATCGGCCGTCCGTAGTGTCCCTCGATGGTGACGGCGATCCGAGCGAGCTCTTCAACTTCGCTCGTCGTGAGCGAGAATGTCCGTCGGCGTTCCTCCGATACCTCCTGTTCGGTGACACCCACCCCGTCGAGAACCATCTCGCGATGTTTGGATCCCATACGTCGCTGCAGAATGGCAGGTCGACCTTCAGCGAGGGCCTTCTTGAATACGTAGAACTCGTCGGGGACGATTGCACCCTGCACAACGAGTTCTCCGAGTCCGTACGCCGAGGTGATGAAGACGACACCGTCGTGACCCGACTCCGTATCCATGGTGAACATGACACCACTGGACCCGCAGTCGGATCGCACCATCTGTTGCACACCTGCGGAGAGTGCAACCTCTGAATGGGCGAACCCCTTGTGGACGCGATATGAAATGGCCCGGTCGTTGTAGAGCGATGCAAATACCTCGTGGATTGCTTGGAGCACCGCCTCGATACCGACCACGTTGAGGAAGGTTTCCTGCTGGCCCGCAAACGATGCATCGGGGAGGTCCTCGGCGGTTGCGGAAGACCGTACCGCGACTGGACCGTCCCCGGAAGGAGAAAACGCCAGATATGCGTCGGTGATTTCCCGGTTCAGGCGATCGCCGAGCGGAGCCTCAACGACCCACTGCCGTATTGCACTCCCGGCCCGGGCGAGTGCCACGACGTCGTCAATGTCGAGTGAGTCGAGCAGTTCGTTGATACGGACGTCGAGATTGTTCGACGCGAGAAATTCCCAGAAAGCATCGGCAGTTGTCGCAAACCCCCCGGGCACTTGGACCCCGGCCTCAGCGAGATTGGAAATCATCTCCCCGAGGGATGCGTTCTTCCCTCCAACCTGCTCGATGTCGGCCATGCCGACGTCGCCCAACTGGCGGATAAGAGGATCCATCCGGTGCTCTCCCTCAACGGTATTAGCGGTGCTGGGCGCAAGAGTAGTAAACGAAGCCGGCTTCTCCGAGTCGGGCGCCGGACCGCTCACGACCTGGCCCGGGGGAGCTGCTACAGATCTGCTTCCCAAGGCGCCGCGACGTCTGTGTCTATGCCATATTGTTCGACCGCCTGGTCCACGAGTCGGGCATCAACGGAACCCTGCTCGGCGAGCTGCCCAAGCACGGTGACAACGATATGACCGGTGTCCACCTCGAAGAACGACCGCAGGGAGCTACGAACATCGGATCGTCCGAATCCATCTGTACCGAGCGACACATACGCGCTTGGTACCCAGCGTGATACCTGGTCAGGGACTGCCCGCATGTAGTCGGTCACGGCGACGACCGGTCCACGTGCCAACAACAGTTGTTGGGTAACCAAAGGTATCTTCTTGTCCTGGAGCGGGTGCAGCCGATTCCAGCGCTCCACGCTCAGCGCCTGTTCGCGCAGTTTCTTGTACGACGTGACGCTCCACAGCTCGGCTCCCACTCCGAACTGCTCGGCGAGGTCGCTCTGTGCCTGACGGGCGGCACCCTGGGCTGCCCCGGAGAACAGAATCGTCGCCTGGGACGTCGTACCGTCGAGTGCGGTCGCAAAGCGGTAGATACCGTTGATGATGCCGTCGCCAATGTGGTCCGGTTTTGGTGGCTGGACGTAGTTCTCGTTGTACAGCGTCAGGTAGTAGTAGACGTCTTCATTGTCTACATACATGCGTCGCAAACCGTGTTTGATGATTGCTGCCGTTTCGTACGCAAACGCGGGGTCGTATACCTCGGCGACGGGGATAGTCGAGGCCAACAACGGTGAGTGGCCATCCTGATGTTGGAGACCCTCGCCGTGCAGTGTTGTTCTACCCGCTGTGCCACCGATGAGGAACCCACGGGCTCGCATATCTGCTGCCAGCCAGGCGAGGTCACCGATTCGTTGAAACCCGAACATCGAATAGAACGTGAAGAATGGCACCATCGGAACACCGCGGGTCGCATAGGACGTCGCTGCCGCGATCCAGCTCGCCATTGAGCCCGCTTCGGTAATGCCCTCTTCGAGAATCTGCCCGTCGGATCTCTCCTCGTACGACAGCAACATTGCGTGATCGACCGGTTCGTACAGTTGACCCTTGGGGGCATAGATGGCGAGTTCCTTGAACAGGGCATCCATGCCGAAAGTGCGCCCCTCGTCGGGGATGATCGGAACCACGCGGTCACCCATGTTTTCATCACGGCACAGGCTTCTCAGCAGGCGGGTGTAGGCCATCGTTGTCGATACCTGAGTGGTCCCCGAACCGGGGTCGAACTCCTCGAAAACCTTGTCGTCCGGCATCATGAGCGGCTTGCGGATATCGGTCGTACGCCGCGGCAACGCGCCGCCTAGATCCGCACGTCGAGCGCGGAGATAGGTCGCTTCGGGGGAGTCGGGTGCGGGACGCACATACGGTGGATCCCGGTCGTCGGACAGGGCTTCGAGCGGGACGTCGTCCTCCAGTTTCAGCTTGACCCGAAGCATCTTGAGCTGGTCCACGGAGAGCTTCTTGATGCTGTGTGTGCTGTTGCCACCCTGGACTCCCTTGCCGAGTTCCCACCCCTTGATCGTTTTTGCGAGGATGACGGTCGGGGCCCCCTTGAGTTCGGTTGCGGCGCGATAGGCGGTGTAGACCTTCCGATAGTCGAGCCCTCCGCGCCGGAGTGCCCACACCTCGTCGTCGGAGAGGTGGGCGACGAGGTCACGCAACTGCGGATCGGGTCCGAAGAAATGTTCGCGGACAAATGCTCCGCTCTCGGCCTTGTAGCGCTGATACTCGCCGTCGACGGTGGTATTCATCTTGGTGACGAGAGCCCCGTTTTTATCGTTCGCAAGAAGCTCGTCCCAGTTGGTGCCCCAGATGACTTTGATGACGTTCCACCCGGCACCGCGAAAGATCGCCTCGAGTTCCTGGATGATCTTGCCGTTTCCCCTGACTGGCCCATCGAGGCGTTGGAGGTTGCAGTTAACGACCCACGTGAGGTTGTCAAGGTGTTCGCGCCCAGCGAGCGTTATTGCTCCGAGAGTCTCCGGTTCGTCCGTCTCACCGTCCCCGAGGAATCCCCAGATCCGTGAACCGGAGGTGTCGTCGTGTCCACGATGTTGCATGTACTTGTTGAAACGAGCCTGATAGATCGAGTTGATTGGACCGAGTCCCATCGAGACGGTCGGGTACTCCCAGAAGTCGGGCATGAGCCTCGGGTGTGGGTACGACGACAGGCCGCCGCCACCGATTTCGCGACGGAAGTTGTCGAGATGTGACTCTTCGATCCGCCCCTCCATAAAGGCGCGGGCATAGATTCCCGGCGATGCATGCCCCTGAATGTACACCGCGTCGCCGCGCTGATCCGCGGTGTGGCCACGGAAGAAGTGGTTGAAACCAACTTCGTAGAGCAGCGCGGAACTCGCAAACGACGAGAGGTGCCCACCGATGCCATCCGACGTCATGTTGGCCTTGGTAACCATGACGGCTGCGTTCCATCGTATGAGGCGCCGGATGCGCCGTTCGAGATCGGCATCTCCCGGGAACGCGGCCTCATACTCTGCGGGGATGGTGTTCACATAGGGAGTGGAAACCGAGGCCGGGACCCCAATGTTGCGGTGCCGGGAGTGCTCGATAAGTCGAGCCATCAACATCTGGGCACGGAGCGTACCGTCAGACTCGACAACGCTGTCGAGCGCCTCGAGCCACTCCCGCGTCTCTTCGGGATCCATGTCGGGGAGCTGGTGCGTGAATCCGTCGATGATCAATGTTTCTCCGTCATTCCGTGTCTGCGCAGGCAAGGATACCCTTCGTCGCGTGGGAGGTCGGCGTCGTCCAGCGATTGGGCGGAAAGGTCGGCTATCGGTCTGACACGATGTATGCAACTGAGGGGACTACGTTGAGGATCTCGGTGAGCGGCTGGTCGGCGCCGTATTGATCGACGATCCTGCTGATGTCACCCAACTCGTCAAGGCCGAACGTTGTTTCCTCTGATGACCAGATTGCTGTGACGAGGAACTCTTCGGTTGAAAATGTGGCTAGGGAGACAACCCCGCGTTGCTCGAACGCGACAGGTTCCGCAAACTCCAACATGGTCGCGCTTGTCGCGTAGGCCGCATATGCGGGTTTGGGAAAACCCCAGAAGTCAACAAGACCAAAGTTGTTCTCAGCCATGTCCCGCTCAGGACCCGCGTCGCGATAGTTGTACCAGAACACCTTCTTCACGCCGGACGCAAGAGCAAGAGCGTACGTCTGGGCTAGATAGTCGGCCGCCCGAGCTGGATCCAAACCATCCACCGGTTCACCCGTTGCGGGATATCCGAAGAAGCTGGCGGCTGGTGCTGCGTTGATAGGAACCCCGACCTCGGTGAACCAGAGTTCCAGGCCGATTCCCGCGTGGGCGATCAGTTGCTGGGTTTCGGTGATCAACGTGGTCAACCAGGTCGCCGGTGGCGGGAAGTCAGGCCATGCGTAGGGATGTATCGAAAGGACATCGAAGTACTGCGCTGCGGATGAGGCGAGGAACAGTTCGATTTCTACACGGTCGGTGGTCGCAAGCTGATATACGAGCCGCACGTCGTTCGGTGCCTCATCGGCGACCTCACGTGCGATGCGGGCCTTGACCGCTAGGTTGTCCCAGTACTGGTCCGTGCCCCAACCGTCGTCGAGGTTCTCTTCGATACCGAGTTCCCAGGCGAGGGCCGCATCCTGCTGGGTGAAGAGCGTCGTCAGTTCTTCTCGAAGGTCTCCGCGCTGGATGTCGGAAAGGGGAAGGTCGTTGCGGGACTGCCAGGTCCCACCCACCACGATGGGCAGTTCTTCATATCCGAGTGACCGCCGATGATTCAGTTCCTGGGAGAACCATTCCGGCCCCGTGGTTTGTGACGTCAATGTCTTGATCCAAGTCGGTGTGATTGGGTCGAGCAGGTCGGCGTGTACGAGACCGTACGATGCATTCGTATCGGGGAAGGTTCGATCGGTAACGTTTGGTGCGATCGTGAAGCCGTAGGTCAGGGTCTCGCCAGCAACACGATCACGCAGAATGACCTCTGGAGGAGCGGAGAATTCCAGGCCGTACCACCCCGGCTGGGTCGACGGGACCGTGAGGTCGTGGGACGCTCCGGGCTGGATGACGAGCTGCGGTGAGAGCGGCCTCCCGGACGGGTCGACCCACCGTGCGAATACCGGACCGGCGAGGTCGAGCGTGACCCTCACCGTGAAGGGACTCCCTGGTTCGTGGGTGCGGAACTCTGCGAAGTCGTTTACCTCAAGGAATGCGATACCAGGCAGTGTGGTGTCATCGGCGATCGTGGACGGTGTTGTCGCCGCCGATGGGGCCAGGAGGGATGATGGTGTTAGCGAGCCCTGCGAGGTTGAGCTCACATCACCGCTCGAACACGTGGCGGCGATGAGTGCTACAACGACGAATGAAGGAATGTGACGGAGGGATCGCATGACGGATTGTGCACGTTACCGCACGCGATCGGGGGGTGTTTGCACTGACGCAGGTGGAGGGTTGCCTAGTCCGGCAACCCTCCACCTCGTGAGTGGGTAGCTCAAGCGAGTTGGATGTCGATCCTTGGCGTCAGAGAGCGGTGATCCTTCCTTCACCGCTCTCCGGGTAGTCGGCCGCTGTGATGGTTCCGCCGAGACCGCCATCGACGATCGCGGCTTGCAGATAGTTGCTCAACGCCTGCTGGTAAGAAACGCCGAGCAATGTGATCGGTGCGTCACGATACGGATACTGGTCACCACCGCGGGCCAGAAAGTCGATCGTGGCGATCGTCAGGTCCGGTCCGGCAACCACGGCGCCAACCGCAACTATCGATGTCGAATCGTCCAGTGTGACTGTCTGAATCCGCGTTCCGGGTGTGAGCACCACGCCGTCATCGTTGACGACCTGGGCCGTTCCGTTCGGGTCGTAGGTGAACGAGAATCCCGCCACCTGGGCGAACCGCCCGCTGACAGTCTCTACCTGCGACACGGCGTTCTCGAGGATCTCCTTGAACTGGGATCGAGGAATGTCCGGAATGATTGTCACAAAGTTCGGGAACGGCAGTACATTGAATGTGTCCAGTTCGGTGAAGTCACCCACCGGAATCACTGCGTCGTTACGCATGCCGCCTCCGTTTTGGAGAGCGACATCGGGTGCAGCTACTCCGAACCCGGCGGCGAGTTCGGTTGCTTGCCACAACAGAGAGTCAGCGGCAAGGTTCCCGAGGTTCGTCTCCATTGTCCTTACGTTGCCGCGAACACCATCGAGAGCGACCTCTGACGCCGCAATCACCGTCGTTGCCAGGCCGGCAACAAACGTCGACACGGGATTCTCGATGTCAGTGAGCAGTGTTGCGTTCTGCGCCTGGCCCATGACTGCGACCGGCCCGCTCCCGGTGTCAACGCCGGCGAGCTCTCCACTAGCAGTGAAAGCTACGGTGAGCTTTCCGACGTACCGGTATTGGCCGTTGGTCGTCACGATCGGTGTCTTCATGCCGTCGGCGTTGTTCGCCCACAGCGGGTAGCTACCGAAGATCTGGCTTTCGTCACCCGGGATGAGTGTCGTGCCCGGATTGGCGAGCAACTCGTCCCCTCCGCCAGCGATCATGATGTCCACGCCCGAAAGCATCTCAGCGAGTGCGAGCTCCTGAGTGACGTCCTGGAGGTGACTCACTGTGACGATGATCTCTGCACCGGCGAGGATCAAGGCATCGATCTCGGTCTGGATTGTTGCTGCGTAGTCGGGATCGACTATCACGTCGCGAATACTCGAGATCGACGTAATCGACGGCGTTGTTGCACCGACGATTCCGATCTTGCGACCATCGATATCAATCATCGTGCTCGGCTTGAGAACTCCCGCAGTAACAAGCGTATCCAACGCCGGTTCGTTGCTGAAGTCCAGATTGGACGACAGGTACGGAGGTGGCGATGTGTATGCGGACAAGAAGTCTGCGAGCACATCCGGTCCGAAGTCGAACTCGTGGTTGCCGATGGCCACGGCCGTGTAGTCGAACGCTTCCAACGCTTTCTGGTCGAAGAACATACCGGCGTCAAGGCTGGCGTTGAACTCCGGTCCGGGTAGGAAGTTGTCGCCCGAGGAGAGCAATATCGTGGGTACGTCGGCGGCGGCTGCGGTGGTGCGGATATCTTCGAGGACGGTCATGAACCGAGCCACTCCACCGACACCGCTGTCATCGAGTAGTTCGGACTCACCGTCGTTGTTGTGCATGATCGTGAGCGCATAGAGCGGCTCGACGTTGGCCCATCCAAGGCCGCGCGCTAGGAACGTTGCCATTTCCGATCGGAGCACCGGAGATTCGCCACAGAACAGGTCGCTCGCCGGTGGGTTGCAGCCGACCGTGATGCCAGCCATGCGGAGTGCATTGATGTTGCCTTCGTGGACGCTGCCCGCGTCATCGGTGAAGAAGTCCATCGGTGCCGGTGCGAGGTCGAGTGTGCGCACAAGGAACGTGGCCATCTGACCGCGCGTCACGGTGTCGTTGGGGCAGAAGTTGTCATTGTCCGGTGGGTTACACCCGAGTGTGATTCCCGCTGCCGCAATGGCGTTGATGTTGCCTTCAAAGATCGAGCCGTCGTCGTCCGTGAAGAAGTCGGTGGCCGGTGTTTCGAGACCGAGGGCCCGGGCTAGAAACGCAGCCATCTGGCCCCGGGTAACCGAGTCGTCCGGCCCAAACTGATCGTTGGCGGGCGGGTTGTTGCCCTTGGTGATCTCGGCGTCAGCGATGAGTTCGATGTTCCTCTCGTGAATGTTGCCGTCATCATCCGTGAACCGACTTCCGGTGAACGTCGCGAGAGCGTCGATCTGGCCCCGGATTTCACCCGGCGGGTTGCCCGTTGTGTGGACATTCACGTACGCGTTCCCGGCCCGGAGTGCGGTCACCAGATCCGCCATGGTTCCAGACATCAGGTCCGTCTCGGTGATACTCCCGCGCGCAAGCACACCGTCGATATCGAGCCCGGCATTCGGTCCGAATAGTGGAGCCACGGCCGGGGCATTCGCGCCGGTGGGTCCGATGTGGATGTGAGCAGCCGTCGCCCCCATCAGATCGTTGGCTACAGCCACGAACGTGAGTGTGGTTTCGTCGGCGCTGAGCGATAGCCCTACGGCTCCCGTAGCGTCCGTTGCGACCGGTGTTGGTTGGTTGTTCCCCGATAGAGTTGTGTAGAAATTTGTTGAATCCGATGCTGCGCCGGCGGCAGGTCCAATTGCCAGCAGTGGCACCACGAGCACAAATGCGCTCAATAGAAGTTGGAGTTTCTTCAACCTCATACCCTTCCTGTGTTGTGCTGCGGGAGCCTGGACGGCTCGCTCCAGCTATTGGCAAAACTGCCAACTGTCCCCAATGTACCGAGAATTACCATTTATGTGTGGCCGAATCCAAGACCGCGAAAAATAGCTAGGGGAACCAGAGGTCGGCTGCGAGATCGTTGGGTGCGTGGTTTCTTGACGGTATGGATCAACCGGTAGCGGTGGCTGGATATGGCACCGAGCCCCGGTGCGAGGGGCCACGGGTCGCCCGCGGACCGGCCAACCCCCGGATCATGGCCAGGAAACGACACCGGATGTCTGGATCACTGAGCGGAGCAGCGCTGCACGCCCTGGGATCGGGACCACGTAGGTGGTCACACCCCCCGAAGCGATGTCGATGATGCGCGCAGCCGTCGGAAATTCGGATCCTTCCTCGACCGTGTTGATAACGATGTAGTCATTGTTGACATCGAGACGGTCGATGTATCCGTCGACGATGCCGGGGAGGAGGACATTCAAGAAGATCGATCCCGACTGGAGAGATGCAAGCGTCACCTCGAGACCCGTGCCGGTCTGGCGGGCCCAGGCAACTTTTGTGCCATCGGGGGTGATCGCCGCATTTACGCATCCCGGGTAGCAGTCGAACACACCATCTGGTTCGGGGTTTCCGGCGAGTGTGAGGGTGTTGCCGGAGTAATCTTCGATAATCACACCGGACCAGCCCTCGCCATCCCAGTTGCGCATCGTACGTTCTCCACCCGCACTGATTGCCGTGGAGCCACCCTCCCAGCCCCCGACTGGGCCAAGTTCTGCGACGGTGAGCGACGTGAGGTTGTACGTTCGTAGGGTTTGGAGGTACTCGGGGGTGCCGGCGGTAGTGTCGAGGCGCGTGTAATACACGGTCACATCGCCGTCGCGAACCTCAACGTCTTCCAAGTTGAGGCCCTGGCTCGCTGAGGGGATCAACAACGTGCTCGCCGTGTTCGATCCGGCAGGAATTCGGTACACGATGGAGGCATCGCCCCACGTCGTCCAGGGGCTGCCGGGGAGGTCGAAGATAATGCCGCCCTGGGTATCGTCGATTGCGTAGTTGATGATTCCGCCTGCCACACTTGGGTCGGCATCGACAGCGGTTGCAATAACTCCGGAGAGCGTGACGGTATAGACGCCGTCCTCGTTGGTGACCAACACTGTCCCCGGTGCCACGGTTGGCGGAGCCACGGTCGTCGTCGTGGGTGCTACTGACGTCGTCGTGACCGCAGGTGCCAGTGTTGTGGTTGTGGTGGCCGCAAGAGCCGCGGTTGTCGTGGTGGCCGTACTCGTTGTCGTGGTGGTCACACCCGCCAACACGGCCGTACTCGTTGTCGCGGCGCTGTTGCTGGCTCCACCTCCGCATGCGGCTGCGATCAATGCGAGTCCGACAGCGAACGTCCAGGGCGTCAGTTTCTTCGAGTGTTGCATGAGTTTTCCCGTTTTGTAGATACCGCAGAGACACGTCAGAACCGCCTCTCTTACAATCTATCGGCAAGTCTTTGCTGGCACTGTATCCAAGGCATCGGCCGGGCCGGGACGATGGCACCGGTCCGACAATGCTGGTAGTTTCGCGCAACCGATCAAGGAGTCCCGGGAATGAACGTCGCGCTGTGGATAGCACAGGGGCTGCTCGCCGCAGTCTTCCTGATGACCGGGATGATGAAGCTCGTAAAGGGCAAAGACGGACTCAAGACAGATCCGAAAATGTTGTGGGTGAACGACGTTCCCGAGAGTCGAGTGCGGGTTGCCGGGGTAACTGCGACGCTCGGTGCGATCGGGCTGATCCTGCCCTGGGCCCTGGACATCGTCCCGGTCTTGACTCCGCTCGCAGCGATCGGTCTCGTGGCGCAAATGGCGCTTGCGATGCAGCTCCACATGAAGCGCAACGAAACCCAGACGGTCGTCATGAATGCAATGTTTGCGGCCCTCGCACTGTTTGTTGCCTTCGGGCGTCTTTCCGATCTGGGGTAGGAGTCGGCTGCGGCATCTCGCAAACTTGCCGGGTCCACACCCCCTCATCGACCGGA
>JAADIG010000070.1 GCA_013151445.1 Actinomycetota bacterium | reverse complement strand
TCCGGACTGTTCATGTTCGCGCTCGTTATGGCGGCGTGCGGTGGTGGAACCTCCCCAGGCGCCGAGACCGGCGACCCGGCCACCACCCAGGCCGTCGACACGACATCCACTGAGATTGAAAGCCCCGGTGCCACACAGGCAGTCGACGACGCTCCGGTCGATTCCCAGCCGGAGGAAACATCGTCGGGATCCGTGCCGCCCGCTTCGGACGGAACCCCAACCCCGTCCGGCCTGAACTTCAACCGTCGCGCCACCGGCCAGGGTACGGCTGTCGTCGATGGCGTGTCGTACTCGTACGAGGTCTACATCTGCGGTGACGCCCTCACGTGGCAGGACGAAAATTATCCAGAGGGTGCCGAGGAGACAGCGTTCTATCTGGAACCCGACGGTCAAGGGCGGGAACTGAGGCTCAGCGCCGCGGGACTTCAGGAAAACGGCAACCTCTTTTGGATAGACGTCAATATCAGTCGAAGAAGTGGGATTACCGCAGCAGCCCTCTCACTTTCCGTACCGGGCGACCCAGCCCAGGGCTGGTACGTCGGCTCGTCAAAGCTGTTTCCGACAGCGATCGAATACGAGGCAGGCCGCTTCAAGACTGTTGACGGAGGGATTGGCTTCTTCAACACGGAGAACCCTTCGAGTCGTATTCGTGTCACTCTTGAAGCCACCTGTGACACGTACGGGGGAACGGACGACACTGCTTCCGACCTGGCGTTCGAGATGACGGGGATCCCGATCCCCGTCGCTGGCCAGGGTCTGTTCGTCGCTGACGACGAGACGTTCCTCTTCGATCCAGAGACCTGTCTTATCTCCACGTACGATGGAAGTGTCGCTGTCGAGGGGGAGAACGACAGCTATCTGCTGAGCATAGAACTCGCCGCAGAGGGCGGCGCACAGTTTGTGAACCTCACCCTTCGTGACCCCTACCGTCGTTACGGCTTCCTGGTCATCGGCGAGGGTCCGATCGTCGTGGAGGGCAGTCGCATCTACACCCCCGAGCCATTCGAGATGGAAGATGTCGGTGGCCAGGAGCCTGTCCTGTTCTCCATCGATGTCACCTGCCCAGAGATAGGCACCTGACCTCTCAAGGTTGGTTGGCTGGTGGACTCCACACACAGCGAGATGTCCGCAAGGGATGCAACGGTGCGCGTCTCAGGACGGGTGTGCGACGGAGCGTCCTCTGCGGAAGGAATCAGGACTCGCGGCCGCGGAGTTCGTCGAGGCCAGCGGCGATCGTGGCGTGGGCCTGTTTGCGGATACGGTTGACGTCGCTGCCCTTGAGGCCCGCCGTCTTGATCGGGGGATGCACGATGACGTTCACTTTCCCGGGTCGGAAAACGCGTTCGCCGGGTGGCCACATGTCCCAGGTCCCGTGGATCGAGATCGGGACAATCGGCATCCCGGTATCGATGCCGATGCGAAACGCACCCGACTTGAAGACCTGGAGGTCGCCGGTCACGCTACGGGTGCCTTCGGGAAACACAATCAACGACAATCCCCGTGAACGCGCCCTCTTCACGCCGCTATTGATCGTCTCACGGATCGATGCCCCGCCCTGGCGATCAATCTTGATCATTCCCAGCGCGTCGAGAGCCTGGGCAAACACCGGGATCTTGTAGACCTCCTTCTTGGCCAGAAACCGGATTTTATGTTTTGTGGTGAGGAACACGACGGGGATGTCGAAGTTCGAGAGATGGTTCGACACAAAGACAAATTGTCCAGCGGCATCGGGGAGGCCGGAACGGTCATCGATTGTGAGCCGCGTCGGAGCCATCAGCAGAAACGAACGAGCGAAGAGACGGATAATCCGTTCCGACAGTTCGCTGTCCTTCTTGAACCAGGACGTCACGATGACACCGGTGGAAAGAATGATGACCCAGACGACAAATAGGGGGACGACGACGAAGGTACGGATCGTGAGGGCGGCGTTCTTGAGGTTGGTCATGGCGAGTGCATCGTAGTGCAGTGACCCGACGGTGTGCGGAGTGCATCGGTTAGGGTACCCCGATGGCCACGATCTCTCCGGACCGAGCACGCCGTATCGCCCTTGGTTCCCAGGGATTCGCCAAGGCGCGTCCCGCGGGCAACGTCACCGAAAGACATTTCCGATCCGTGGTGAGCCGTCTTGGCCTCATCCAACTCGACTCGGTGAACGTCGCAGTTCGCAGCCACTACATGCCTTTTTTCGCGCGGCTCGGGGCTTACGACCGGGAGCGCCTCGACAGATGGCTCGCCACTGAAGGTGAGATGGCCGAGTATTGGGGTCATGAGGCATCGGCGATGCCGGTCGAGTTGATTCCGTACCTGCGGTGGCGCATGGAGGACATGCACCCGTGGGGCATTGTCCGCAAGGCCGCGGAACACGATCCGGACCTCATTGATCGGGTGCACCGCGAGGTAGCCGAACTCGGGCCGCTTCGGGTCTCCGACATTGCCGAGGGGAACGACCGCACCGGCCCCTGGTGGGGTCTCGGCAAGGCAAAGATCGCGCTCGAATGGTTGCTGGCCAGTGGGCGGGTCACTGCGTGGCGTGACCACCGGTTCGCCAGGGTGTACGACATTACCGAACGTCGGATTCCTGTTGCTGTCCTGGCCCATTCAGTGGATCGCCACGAGGCGCACCGACATCTCTTGCTCCAGTCAGCACAACACCACGGTATTGGCACCGCCAATGATTTGATCGACTACTACCGACTCAACAAACCCCGGTCGCGCCCAATCCTTGAGGAGTTGGCCGGTGAGGGCCTCCTCGACCGAGTCGATGTTCCGGGATGGAACGACCCTGCATACATGCACCCCGCAGCGGTCACTCCGCGGACGATCCGGGGTGCGACACTGCTCAGCCCCTTCGACCCTCTCGTCTGGGAGCGCGCCAGGACGGAGCGGATCTTCGGGATGCGTTATCGGATAGAGATCTACGTCCCCAAGGAGAGACGTGAGTTTGGCTACTACTCGCTGCCGTTCCTGGTCGATGGGGAGCTTGTCGCCCGTGTCGATCTCAAGGCCGACCGGAAGGCGTCGGTGCTCATGGTGCAATCAGCACATGCCGAACCAGGTCGTGACAGTGAGCGAATCGCTGCGGCCCTTGCCCCCCATCTTGAAGAGATGGCGGGTTGGCTGGATCTGGGCAGTGTGTCGGTCGCGACGTGGGGTGATCTGACCGAGCCGGTAGCGAAGCTGCTCTGATCGAATCTGTGGTGTCGCGAGTCTACGGCTACGGCGTCTGTGCAGGGAGAACTTCAGCAAGGATGGGCAGCCCTTCGACATCGAAGGCGAACGCTGCGTCCGATTGGATGCCAAGGATGGCAATCTGGCCAGGCTGCTGGAACCCGATCACCCACTCGCCATGATCGTCAACGCCCATCGGGACAAAATATCCCCGCACAGACCGGAAGGGCGTAAAACGTGAGAGTGTGTAGAGCTCGGTCACATCCCGCTCGCGGTCGTAGCGTCCCTCCACGACGGTCCTGCCGTCGGTAGAAATCGCAATCCCGGTTGGGGAGTTACTTAGTTCTCCCAGGGTCGCAGCATCTCTCAGGTCCCAGTTGCCGGCATAGAAGATCCCGGTTGGCATGGCGCCGAGTTCTTCGGCAGACAGAAAACCAAATCCCACTTCCTCAAGATTTCGTCCACGTTCTATCAGGTCCAACAGCACGAGAGACGATGACGACAAGACGGATTGTTCGGCGCCATATCCGAGGAGCGAGGCTGGTTGCGTGAACTGGATGGTTCCGTCGGCGGAAACCAGGAGCAGTTTCGCGAGCGATATCGTTCTCGCTGATGCAGGGTCGTCGGGATCGTCTCTTACCGTGATGATGGCCGCACGTGTGGGTGCCCGCTCGATGAAGAACCAGCCGTTCCACCCGACCACTCGATCACCTTCCTGAAGAGCAAACGGGACCCGCTCGGTCATGACCAGGACGCCATCTTCCATCTCGCCGATGACGAGGGCGGGTGCTTTCTCCTCAGGGAGGCGCATGATCCATGCGGCACGTCCCGGTCTGCGCGCACTCCACACCGCGGAGGTCACCCCCACATAAGAACGGTTGAGTTGGCTGGGCGTGCCAACAAAGAGGATGGGTTCTTCCTTACCCACTTCGAGTGTGAGGAGGTAGGTACCCGACACGTCAAGCATTGCCTGACGGGGCGCGGTCGTGCGGAACGGTATGGCGGGGGTTGACGCAGCGGCGTCCCATACGAGCACGGTCCCGGCATCCGGTTTTGCGGAAACGACAACGATCGATCCGTCAAACCCGGGAAGCTGATCTGCCAGTGTGGGGCCATTGGCGACGGTTGTTGTCGTGGCACGATTGGCGGCATCAAACAGGGTGGTAGTCGTTGGACCCGGCGGTGAGATATTCACGACACTGAGGAGCCCAACCGCGAGGATGGTTACCCCCGCGATAAGGATGAGCGGCCGGAGTCGGCTACTCCTGGGTTCGGACGCTTCCAGTGGTGGTGGTAGGTCCGGCGTGGGGTCAAGCGGACGGATCCGCGTCCCTTTTGGTGCCTCCATGTCTCCAGATAGTAGAGGGGACTCCGGTCACTGACCACGCGACATGGGCCGGTAAGGATCGTCGTAGACTTCCCCCATGTCTCGTGATCGTATTCTCACCCCCATGTTTCTCGTGGTGTTCGCCGCCAACCTGTTCCAGGGCATGGCGTTTGCGATGTTCCTCCACCTCTCGGGTTTCCTCAAAGGTATAGGAGCTGGCGAAGGGGTCATAGGGTTGGTCGCCGGCGTCGGGTCGGTGTTTGCAATAGCACTGCGTCCTGCGGTCGGGCGCCTCATCGACACGGTTGGTCGCCGACCCGTGGTCCTGACTGCCGCGGTTGTCGACTTGTTTGCGGTGCTCTCTTTCCTGCTGATATCCGACGTGGGACCGTTGTTGTATTTTGTCCGAAGTGTCCAAATGGTTTCCTCCGGTTCGCTGTTCGCGGTTCTTCTCGTCTACGGCGCGGATGTGGTCCCGGTATCGAGGCGTACGGAGGGTCTCGCACTGTTCGGCGTGTCAGGTCTCGCACCGCTTGCCTTCGGTGGGGTGATAGGCGAACTCACGCTACGCAACAACAACTACGACCAACTGTTCATCGTCGCTGCTGCGTTCGTTGGTATCGCTCTCGTGTTCTGCTGGTTCCTTCCCGAGAGCATCACGGAGCAAGAAGCAGCAGGCCGGACGAACTTCCGGCGTGCGGTCAGCCGACGCGCCCTGTTACCGGTGTGGTGGCTCACGTTTGTGTTCTCGTTCGTGCTTGTCGGATACTTCGTGTTCCTCAAGACGTTCGTCGAACAAACCGGTGTCGGCTCTGTCGGTCTGTTTTTCACGGCGTACGCGTCCACCGCCGTTGTGCTGCGGCTCGGTTTGGCGTGGCTACCGACCCGTATTGGTGAGAATCGAGTGCTGTTCCCGGCGGTGTCGTTCGTCGCGATCGGTTTCCTCACGCTGGCCTTCACATCTTCGGTCACTGGAGTCGTGGTTGCCGGTATCGTCAGCGGGATTGGGCACGGTTTTACGTTCCCCATCCTGTATTCACAGGCGATCACTCGCGTGTCCGATGCGGACCGCGGATCGTCGATGGCGTTGTTCACCTCCCTTTTCGACTTGGGGCCGCTTGTCGCCGGCCCGATCCTCGGTGTCCTCATTGAGTTGACGTCCTATCAGACCATGTATGCGGTGCTGGCCGGTGTCACGATCATGGGCCTCATCATCTATGGGGTGGGCAACCGGCAGCTCGGGGTCGTGAACGCACGTGGCGGTGTCGCCCCGGTCCCGACACCCCTCTAAGGCAGGTAACTCGGCGATCGGGTCGGGGCAGTCCCCATCGAGCCCCCCCCAAAAAAAAGAAACTCGCTGCCTCCCGGGTCCGTAAACGACCAGGAGCCGGCTCCTTGATCGAACGATGGGCCACCGGTCAGCGAGGTGTCGAGTTGCTGGATATGGGTGAAGAATTTGGCGACATCACGAGTCGAACGCCAGCTAACGTTTGTCCATAGGCGAGAGCAGGAGATTTCGACATGGTGGACTTTCAGGATCGGGTGGCGATCGTCACAGGAGCCGGCGGTGGTTTGGGCCGTGAACACGCCCTGCTCCTCGCAAGTCTCGGTGCCGCGGTCGTGGTGAATGACCTGGGCGGCTCGGTTCACGGTGAAGGAGCGAGCGCGAACGCCGCCGACCGGGTCGTCGACGAGATCAAGACCGCCGGTGGAGCAGCGGTCGCGGAGTACTCATCGGTTTCCGACCCGACGGCCGGAGAGGCGATCGTGCAAAAGGCGATCGACGAATTCGGTCGCATCGATGTCTTGATCAACAACGCCGGGATTCTCCGCGACAAGAGTTTCGCCAACATGGCCATCGAGGAGATTCAGGCAGTGCTCGACGTTCATCTCCGCGGGGCGTTCCATGTCACCCAACCCGCCTTTCGGCTCATGCGAGAACAGAAATACGGACGCATCGTGTTCACGTCTTCGGCATCCGGTCTCATCGGAAACTTCGGCCAATCCAACTACGGTGCCGCCAAAATGGGTCTGGTCGGGCTGATGCAGGTGCTCAAGATCGAGGGCATGAAGTACAACATTAAGGCGAACGCCATCGCACCGATAGCGCTCACCCGGATGACCGAAGATCTGCTCGTCGACATGAAGGATCTCTTTGCACCATCAGCAGTGTCGCCAGCGGTCGCATATCTAGCGTCCGAAGCAAACGAACTATCCGGCGAGATCTGGTCGGTCGGAGGCGGGTCCGTCAGCCGGTTCTTCGTTGGCCTGACCGATGGGTATGTGAAACCTGCCTCGGAGGGTGCGTTAACGGTTAACGATGTTGAGCAACACCTGTTTGAGATCCGCCGGGAAGAGGACTACATCGTGCCGTTTTCGAATCAGGATGAGTTCGCCAAACTTGCACTCCGGTTGATGCCTTCGTGACGCACCCGCCCCCCGGTGCGAGTAAGGCCGACTGGCGTACCTGGGCGCACGTCGTACGTTCCGAAGTCGACTGGGGCCGGGTCAGTCGCACCGTTGCCGAGGTGTTGAAGGACCCCGCTGTGCTGGCCGAACGAGCAACGGTACTTTCGTATCTTCCGATGGGCGACGAAGTAGACCTCACCGAACTTCACCGCATCCGCACAGACATTGACTGGTTGGTGACGCGCACACCGATTCGTGGAGGGCTCACCGTCCACCCACTCGATTCCGTGATGGAGACCCACCGATACGGGTTCTCCCAGCCGGTGGATGGCAGCCGTCCCATCGACGTCCAAGCGATCGACATTGCCCTGGTCCCCGGATTGGTGTTCGACACCGAGAAGAACCGGCTCGGTCACGGCGGCGGGTACTACGACAGGCTTCTCGCGACCCTCCGGCCGGACGCACTGCGGATCGGGATCGCCGCATCGATAGTTGTTGTTGACCACGAAATCCCGACGGACGCACACGACCTGCGGGTGCACAGGATCCTCACCGAGGATGGTTTCATCTGACGAGGTTCCCGGCGGCTCGCAACGCAATGGTGGCCCGGTCGGCGTGCTTCTTACGTACCAGCACATGGTCCGTGTCGTAGGTCGCGATTGTGAACACGGGGATCTCCGCGGCGGCGAGACACGTCGCAATGTCAGCTATGACCCCCGTCATTGTTAGGTCCAACGGCCCGGCAACTTCGAAGCGGACCCACGGATCACCATCCCACAGCTCGACCGGGACCGCCGCGGCGTCACACACGATGGACAACTCGTTCGCGGTCCGTGTGACGGATACGAAATCTCCACCGACCCAGGGAGGGACTACAGCGGCGGCAGCAAGGCGAACCACTGCCAGGGTTGGGGTATGTTTGAGGAATGTCATTGTGTTCATCGTTCGTACCGGCACTGTAGGATCTGTCGATGACGTTACCGTCCGCCAGCCAGAGATTTGTTGAGCAATCGGCCGAGCTCGGTTACATCGCACGACCGATGGTATTCCCGCAAGGTACCAAAACGAGCCAGGATGCGGCCAATGCCGCCGGTTGTCTCCTCAGCCAGATAGCGAAGTCGATCGTGTTGACCGCCGACGGCGATCCAATCGTGGTGTTGATGTCGGGGGATCATCGGGTCGATACGAAGGCGCTCGCACAAGCGATCGGTGTGGACAAGGTCCGGCGAGCCGACCTGGATGTCGTTCGGGCGGCAACGGGTTACGCGGCTGGCGGCACCCCACCCTTCGCCCACGCGACACCGGTCATGGTCTACGTTGACGTGTCGCTCAAGCGCAACGACGAGGTGTGGGTGGCGGCCGGGACCCCATCAACGATTTTTCCGATGCCGCTCGCAACGATGGTTGAAGTGGCGAAAGCGAAGTGGGTAGATGTTGCCGAATAGCGATGAACGGATGAGCGATTGGTCGGATGCGACGGCTCTCGTCATCATCGACGTGCAAAAGGGGTTCGACGACACGGAGTACTGGGGTGGCCGGAACAATCCGAGCTGTGAAGAGAACATTGGGCTTTTGCTTGAGGCGTGGCGTGAGCAGGAATGGCCCATCATCTTCGTGCGCCATGACTCCACGGGCGAACGGTCGCCGCTTCGACCAGGTCTGCCGGGCAACGAGTTCAAGGATGTGATCACGGGTGACCCCGACCTGCTAGTAGTCAAGTCCGTGCATTCGGCACTGTACGGCGACCCTGACATGGTGAAATGGCTGGCAAGCCACCAGATTCGTAGCATCGCGATTTGTGGGATTCAGACCAACATGTGTTGTGAGACCACGGCGCGCATGGCATCCGACCAGGGTCTTGACGTGATGTTCATCATCGATGCAACACACACCTTTGACCTCAAGGCGAGCGATGGAACAGTGCTCCCGGCCCGCCAGTTAGCCCGTACAACGGAGATGAACCTCGCGGCGGAATTCTGCCAGATCATCCGAACGGCTGAGCTCGTCAACTAGGCGGAGAGGCCGGTCACGGCCGCCGCATCGACGGTGATGTACACCTTCTGGTTTCGTGTGAGGTCGCGTGTCGTGTCGAGTGTGAGCATTGCATCTGCGCACTGTACGGTGGCGCGCGAGGAGAGGCCGGCGAACACAACGTGCCGAACCGTGGCCTCGAGTGCATCCGCCGGGGCGTGCCATGTCTTCGGCGGATCGACAGCCAGGAGTTCAACGGCCTCGGTGGGGACAAGGACGGCCCCGGTATTGTCCCCGCGGATGACGGGGGGCAAGGTGGCGGCTTCAACCACTGACTCACGGTCGAGCAGCCGAGCGGTTACCGCAGTCGGCGGTGTCGTCCAAAGTACCCGTGGGGGTCCTTCTGAGTTGACGACTCCGCGATGGAGCACCGTGATCGAGTCAGCAATTGCGAAAGCCTCGGTGGGGTCATGCGTGACGTAGACGACTGGGATGTTCATCGTTGTAAGGATGCTCGTTATGTCAGTGAGCAGAGTTTGTCGAAGGGCGGTGTCGAGAGACCCGAGCGGCTCGTCGAGGAACATCACCTCTGGTGACGGTGCAAGTGTGCGAGCCAGGGCGACCCGTTGTTGCTCACCTCCCGAGAGATCCCCGACGGCGCGGGTCTCGAAGCCGGTGAGGTCGACTAGGGCGAGTAACTCTGCGACTCGCGGGCCACGATCGGGATGCTTGGCAATCCCGAAAGCAACGTTGTCGGCGACGTTGAGATGTGGGAACAGGGCGTAGCTCTGGAACATGAGTCCGATGCGGCGTTCGTGGATCGCTAGATTCGTCACATCCCGGTCACCGACCGATATGGTGCCCGTCGTGGTGGCCACGATTCCGGCGGCCGCCCGCAACAGCGACGACTTTCCGCTGCCGGACCGTCCCATAAGGGCACAGATCTCGCCGGGGTCCACCTTGATGTTCACGTTTGTCAGGGCGGGGACATCCCCGTAGGTAACACTCAGATTCTCGATTGTGAGCGTCATAGCTGCTCCCCACGGTCTCCCGAGCGTTGCAGGATGAACGCAACAACGGCGACGATCCCAACGAGGATGGTTGCCAGGGCGGCGGCCTGGGCCTGGTTGATCGATCCCGGCTGTCCGAGAAGTCGAAAGATCGCGATCGGGAGTGTGGGCCGGTCCGGTCGGACCAGGAAGGATGTCGCACCAAACTCACCGACCGATATCGCGGTCGCAAATGCTGCACCGATGATGACCGCACCCTTGACGATGGGGAACTCGATACGTCTCCAGATTTCCCGGGGTGATGCGCCGAGCGTCGCCGCAGCCGCCCGTATGTCAGTAGATATCGAGCGCAGTGCGGGCGTCATCGAACGTACGACGAAGGGAATGGCCACAAGGGCGTGGGCAATCGGCAGCAGAATCCAGGAGGTACGTAGGTCAATGGGTCGGTCGAGTGCGACGAGCATGCCGAACCCGATCGTGACCGCAGACGTCCCCAATGGCAGCATCACGACCGTATCGAACAGTGTCGCAACGCGGGGTCGCGCACGAGTCAAGACAACGGCGATCATCGCACCGATACCGACCGCGATGACCACTGCTGCGGTGGAGAAACGGGCCGTATTGGCAAGCGCTTCACTTGGGGGGACAAACAGTCCGGCCGTGCTGGCTCGAGTAGACAGCGAGGTAAATGCGTCCGTCGTCCAGGCACCATCGACACGAAATGCGGTCCGAAACAGAACAAGGATCGGGCCGATCAACCCCCCGACTGTCACGACAAGAATGCCTACACCGATGCGGCGGTCGCGGCCCCTGGCGAATGGATGTGCGCTCGAAATCCGGGACCCGGTGAATCGGACGCTCTTGGTCCGTTCATAACGTGTGTAAAACGCCAGCGCGACACCGACGACAGTGAGCTGTGCGAGTGCGAGAACTGCGGCGACCTCGAAACGGAGGAGACCGGTTGCCTGTCTCCAAATCTCCACCTCGAGGGTGCTGTGCCCAAGGTCTCCCAGGATAAGGATCACCCCAAACGATGTGAATGTGAGGAGGAAGACGATCGCACTCGCCGCAGCAAGGGCGGGGCGAAGCAGGGGGAGGGTCACCCTTAGGAAGGTGCGCAGCGGTGACTCGCCGAGTGTTCGTGCGGCGTGTGTGAGTTCCTCGGGGATACGCTCCCAGAACGACCCCACGGTTCGGATCACAATCGGAACGTTGTAGAAGACGTGGGCAATCAGGATCGCCCACACCGTTCGCCGCAGGTCGACGCCGAGCGGTCCCTCCGGCCCGAGGGCGAAGGTAAACGCCGCGCCGACAACAACCGTGGGCAGGACAAACGGGACAAGAAGGAGAGCCCGAAGCGTCTCTTTCCCTCGAAAGGTGCGGTGCGCCATGACCCACGTCGCGGGGAGGGCAACGATCAGTGTGAGGAGTGTCGACACGGTCGCCTGCCACAACGTGAACCAGACTATGCGTCGCACGGATCCGCGGCCCAGTACGGAGACAATGGTCTCGAGGGGGGAGCCGTCCCCGCCGCTGAGCCCCTTGACGATGATTGTTGTCACCGGATAGATGAAGAACCATCCGAGGAACACCGCGGGGATGGCGAGCCCCGCGACGGTCCAGGTGCGGTTACGGTGTCCCACGGTGACCAACCTCACCGTTTTGGCGTCCATTTGCGCACCATGGTGCGCAAATGGACGCCAAAACCGGGTCGTGGGTCATCGGACGAGCTCAAGCCACTCGTCGAGCCACCGCTCGCGGTTCTCGGCAATGCGGTCCTGGTCCATCATCACCGGATCAGCAGGCAATGTCGTGAACTCCACGAACTCGGGCGGGAGCGTGGCATCCATGTTGGCGGGGAACACAAACATATTGAGCGGTATGTCCTCCTGGAACAGTACGTCGGTCATGAAATCGACGAAGGCCTCACCAGCCGTTGGTCGAGCGGCACCGTTGACGACCCCGACGAACTCAATCTGGCGGAAACAGCCATCTGTGATCACCGCCGTCGGGGCTTCGTCGAGCGGTTCGCTCGCAAAGATCACCTCGGCCGGGGGAGATGACGCATAGGACACGACGATCGGCCGAGTCCCCTCGGATGCCGCAGAGAATTCGCCCCAATACGCCTCCGACCATCCGGCCGCGATCGACACATCGTTGTCAACCAAACCCGCCCAGTAGTCCTTCCAGGTGTAGTTACCCGTCTCACCGAAGGTTTCGATCGTGGCGAGGAGAAAAGCTAGGCCGGGTGACGATGTGGTTGGGTTCTCGACGACTGTCATGGATCGATACGCCGGTTTGGTGAGGTCCAGCAGGGTCGTGGGCGGGGGAGTCGAGACGAACGCCGATTTGTCGATATTGAGACAGACATCGGAGAAGTCGACCGGCGTGGCACGACCGGTCGTGTCGAGGAGGAGGCTCGGGTCGAGTGCCTCGACATTCGCCGATGTGTAGGGAACCAGGAGGTCCTCTTCGAGCACACGCGAGAGGAAGGTATTGTCGAAGCCATAGATGACGTCGGCCAACGGGTTGTCCTTGGTGAGTACTGCTTGAGACACCATGGTGCCAGCGTCAGCCGACGGCAGCAGCTCGACCTTGATACCGGTTTGCTCGGTGAACGCTGCCAGCGTCGCATCCGAAATGGCGAACGAGTCGTGGGTCATCACGACCACCTTCTGCGGCGCCGGTATAGGAGCAGTTGTAGTGCTGCTGCCACTGGGATCCATGGTGTCCGAAACGGTGGTCGTGGCTCCGGTGCCCGTGCTGCAAGCTGCGGCAATGAGGGTGATCGCGGTGAGAGTTGCGATGCGGTGCTTCATACTGGGTCCTCGGTGATAGCGACCAATGTGCCGCGCTCGATGCGAACCGTTGCGGGAGGGGCGATCGTGCGGTTTGATATCCCCCGCGACTCGCCTGGCTGAAGGATGGCGTTGAAGAGCGGCCATTGCAGCCCGGTGGTTGTGACCTCGCATGCAGCCCCATGAATCGGGAGGAGCGATACTCGCTCGCCGGCGCGATCCGATACCGTGCGCCAATCGCCGGGATGGACGACCCGTACGGTTGCGTGGGCAAGTCGCCATTCGATAACCGTTCGAGCCCACGTTG
Source organism: Actinomycetota bacterium (assembly GCA_013151445.1). GTDB lineage: Bacteria > Actinomycetota > Acidimicrobiia > Spongiisociales > UBA5794 > BMS3BBIN02. The sequence goes on along the minus strand of JAADIG010000070.1, from coordinate 1,793 downwards.
TGCTCGCAAGGGTCAAGAAGTTGCCGAACAGGTGGCCCGCGGTGCCACCCTCGCCGCCGAGTACGACGATCCGAGAGCATCGAGTGGTGATGTGGGCGAGTCCTAGCTCAAGGTCGGTTTGATCCTTGTCCGTGGGGGAGACCTGTACCTCGGCACCCGACTCTGTCGCCCATTCCAGGTCGGATGCGGTCGCAGAGTCCATGTCGCCGACGACGATCGAGGGTGTGAACCCGAGTCGGCGAACATGGGAAAGGCCACCGTCGACAGCGACGACATACGCCGGGTCTCCGATGTCCGACACATCAATGGACGGGGATAGGTCGCCGTGCATGATTAGCACGCCTGGTTGAGAGTCTTGGTTCATCGACCACTCGCTTCCTCCGCTGGCATTAACCAGATCAGGTGTAGTGCGGGTCGATGACGTTTGTCGCAGCAGCGACGCCGGTCAACCTCTCAGCTTGGCGTTCCCAAGCTCCCCGGGGTGGGTGTTGTGTATTGGCCCAGCCTACCTCGTTTTGTGCTGGATAGGAGAGCGGGATATTCAGTTGACAAAGAGACAGCAATATGACATCATGATGACATCACCCGGTCCGCAGGGTAGGAATCTTGGAGGGTTTAGATGCTGTGGTACAACAATCTCGATATCGTGTGGTCTGAATACGAGATCACACGCCAGAACATGGATACGATCGCCAAGCAACGATTGTTGCGTTTGGCCAGAAAAGCATCGAACCGCTAGCAAGTACGAGAAAGAGATATGGATACATCCGGAGTGTTCCGCCAGTTGGAGGCAGCCGTCACGATGCAGCTACAACTCGCCGCAATCGACGAGGGGGCGGTCGCAGCGGGAGAGGTAATCCTGGCGTCGCTTGAGCCTGCACTGCGTCAGGCGACATTCCTGCTCGCCGAACAAGCCGCACAGGAAGTGAGCGCACAACTGCCGGGGTATCGCATTGAGGTAGCGCTGCGAGGCGGGGAACCCGAGATCGTGGTTACCGAAGAACCAACCGAGCCGTTACCTGCGGACGAGGACCTTGAGGCTCGGATCACGGTTCGACTACCACCCAGCCTTAAAAGCGATCTCGAATCGGCCGCCTCGGTGCGTGGGGATTCCGTGAATACCTTCGTGATCAAGACGCTGGCAACCAAGGCGTCGCGCCGCAAGAACCGACGCTTCACGGGAACGATCGACACATGAGCAGGGAACGCAACGAGGTGTTCGCCGTCGGGGGAACACCACAGGTCGACATTGGCGTCTCAAGCGAAGATGTACTGATTCTTCACGGGTCTACCAGCGAGATAGGTGTCAGGATCGAGGGCAGCGGCGCTGACGACTTTGCACTCACCCAGGCTGGCGATACGGTCCTGATAACGGCACCACGGGGCCGTCGTCTCTTGTCGGGCTCGGGTCGCCTCACGGTCACAGTGCCCAAGAAAACAGCGGTTGACATCCGCACAGCCTCGGGTGATGTTCATATCAAGGCCGGTGTCAAACGTCTCGACGTCGCCACCGCGAGCGGTGATATCAGGGCCGGCGATGTTCATGGCGATGTGCGGGTCCGCTCTGCCTCGGGTGACTGTTTGTTCGGGCACATCGATGGATCATTTGACGTTGCCACGGCATCGGGTGACATTCGTGCGGGAACCGTGCGCGGCTCCGTGTCCATTGCCTCGGCTTCGGGTGATGTCCGGCTAGCCGCGGTGGAGGGGCCGGCAACGTTCAAAACAGCAAGCGGGGACCTCGCCGTCGACATGTTCGATGGGCCAACGTTCGATATGAAGACCATGTCGGG
>JAADIG010000140.1 GCA_013151445.1 Actinomycetota bacterium | reverse complement strand
TGTACCTCTGTCACTATCCAGATCATCACCACACCGAGGCAAGGCGGTGAACAGTCCGGCCGGATTACTCGTCGCAAACCATGCCGTCTCCCCGATGTGAGAAAAGTCACAGTATGTCGCGCTCCGGGATCGTACACTGGTCGGGGTCCAGGTTGCCGTCGTGTTGAGGTCCCCCATGTTTGATGTACGTTTCGCCCGGTCGCTGTTCCCTGCGTTTGAAAGGGAACCATCGGACGCCTGGGGGTTCTTCGAGAACGCTGGCGGCAGCTACTTACCCGCAGCGGTTCTTGACCGCTACACGGAGTTCCTCACCGACTTCAGGGTGCAGCCCTACGGTAACAATCCAATGGCAAGGCGCGCCGGAGACGCGATGGACGCTGGCCGTCTCACCCTTGCCACCATGCTCGGCGTCCCTCTCGACCGGCTAACGATCGGTCCTTCAACAACCCAGAACCTGAATACGTTGTCACACGCCTTCGCCGACACCATCGGCCCCGGCGACGAGGTGGTTGTTACGGATCAAGACCACGAGGCGAACATCGGTTGCTGGGTGCGGCTGTGTGAGCAAACCGGTGCATCCCTGCGGTGGTGGCATGTTGATCCGCTGACTGGGCTGTTGGACCTCACCGATCTGGACGGTGTCATTACGGACGCCACCGCGATCGTCGCGATGACCCACGTCTCCAATCTCGCGGGTGTTGTGAACCCGGTCGAATCGATAGCCGACCGGGTCCATGCAATAGGAGCATTCTTCGTGGTCGATGGGGTTTCGGCCGCACCACACATCTGGCCTGATGTGGAAACCACCGGCGCCGACGCATACACGTTCAGCTTGTACAAGACCTACGGGCCCCACCTCGGAGCCATGGTGTGCTCGGAGCGTCTCCTCAACACCGTCACCGCACAATCCCACTTCTTCAACACCGGCACCCCGTGGAAACGTCTTGATGCCGCCGGTCCCAACCACGCCGCCATCGGCGCACTCGTGGGTCTCGGCGAGTTCTTCGACACCCTGGCTGCCCATCATGGCATCGACGACAAGACCCGTTCGGTACGTACCCGGGCGGTGTCGGCGTTGATGCGTGAGCACGAGAACACCATCGCTCAACCACTCGTCGAACTTTTGCTCGCCACAGGGACTCGCGTCGTCGGTACAGCCGACCATCCCGCAAAGGTGGCGAACTTTGCCCTCGCACCCAACAAGGTCGGCGCCTCTGAGATCGTCACCACGCTCGAAACCGCTCGGATCGCCACAAAGGCCGACCACTTCTACGCCGCAAGGCTGGCAGAGGCCATGGGTATTGCGGGTGCTGCACGGATCAGCTTCGCTCACTACAACACCGCAAATGAGGTTGCCCGTATCGTGGATGCCCTGACAGCCGTCTTGTAGAACCTAGAGGGACGGCACCCAACGAATCGCCACGTGGTCGTCGAACAGTTCCACACCGATCGCATCAACTCGGTCGATACGCCCATCCAATGCCGCCGCTGACCGATAGACAACATCACGTTTGTGGGCATCTATGCGCCCGAGGGGATCACCCGCCCCAACGATCGTTTTCACCTCAACGGCGATCCGCAACCCATCGAGTTCGACAAGCAAGTCAATCTCGCCATCGGTCACACGTATGTTTCGCTCAAGCACCGCGGCGCCTCGGCGTTGCAGGAACCACCCCGCGCACCTCTCGCCCAACTCCCCCACTGCCTGGCGATGCCGCCGGCCTACAGCTTGGTGGGGTGCTCTAATTCCTCGATGTTCACGTCCCGGAACGTCATCACCTTGACCTTCTTCACGAAACGTGCCGGACGGTACATGTCCCATACCCATGCGTCTTCAAGCTCCAATTCGAAATAGACAGAGCCGTCGACGCGCCTGGTATTCACATCGACACCGTTCGCAAGGTAGAAACGACGTTCGGTCTCAACGACATACCGGAACATCGAGAGAACATCCCGATACTCCTTGTAGATCTGGAGTTCGATGTCGGTTTCGTATCGTTCGAGATCTTCATCACTCATGTGATGGCATCCTTGCAGGTTGAGTGCGGCGATGGTACGCATTTCGGCAGACTACGACGACTTCTTTTGTATTTCTATCAGCCGGGACCGACAAACCTGGAGCCGTCGTGGGTCGAGCCGCGTTCGAGCATACACGTCGCGCCGCCGCTTGGCAGCGCATCAGAGTCCGTTCCAATTCTCCATCGGCCAGACCACGGCGAGCGCTCTCCCAACGATCACATCAACCGGAACCGTTCCGAACACCCGGGAATCCTTGGACCGGTTGCGATTGTCCCCCATGACGAATACCTCACCCGGGGGAACCGTGACGGGGCCGAACGGCGGCATCACCGTACCCGGCGCGAGATACTCCTCGAGCAACACCAAACCATCGATATAGATCACACCGCCGCGGATCTCGATGGTCTCGCCTCCGACGGCGATCACACGCTTGATAAGCTCCACTCCGGGGGTGCGGGTACCGAGAGCTTCACCGATCGTGCGGGTGACCGACCCTGTGATTGATTCCGGTGCACCAACACCGAGTGTTATCTCATCGAACACGACAACATCACCGCGCTGGACATCGCCGAAGCGGTACGCCAGCTTGTTGACCACAACCCAGTCGTCAACGTTGAGCGTCTCTTCCATCGATCCCGATGGGATAAAAAAGGCTTGGATGAAGAACGTCTCCACGACGATGGCGGTGACGAACGCGGCCACAACGAGGATGACGAAGTCACGAACGGAGCGAAGCCGCCTTCTGATGGCCCGGGAACGTTCCGAGCCAGCGCGCTGCTCCCCATGGTCGTCGTGGGAAACACGCAGCGTGTCGAAGGGGTCGGGTCGGAGGTCGGTAGCCATATCCCCATGCACTCTATAGGTAGATGCTCGCAATCCCGTGACGTTCGTTGTATTCGACACCACCCAGGTAGTCGTGCCACAGAATGCGGGCGGCGGTCGTGCGCTGTGGCGCCCACGCCTGTGCCATGACGTCGGCGTCGGCGTACGTTGGGATGCCACCGAGCCGCAGGACGTTGTCCATGGAGACGACAAGGGCGCGATCCCCATGCGGCCACAGGTCTGGTCGAAGCCCGGCGAACATCAGATACACCGTTGCAGTCCACGGGCCGACGCCCCGCAACTTGCACAGCTTTGCGACCGCTTCGTCATCGGATAGGCCTGTCACCGAAAGAACCTCCGGCGCATCGATCAGCTGCTCGGCGATACCGCGGCAGTACCCATACTTCTGCCGGGAGAACCCCACAATGCGGGCCTCGTCGGAGGTGAGGGTCAGGAACGTTTCCGGAGTGACCCGGCCAACGGCCCGAGCGAGACGATCAAACGCCGCCTGAGCGCTCGCCAGCGAGACCTGCTGCTCCAAGATGATATGGACAAGCGACCCGAAACCGAGCTCACGTTTCCACAGCGGTGGTACCCCATTGCGATCAACACACCGCGCAAAGTAGGGGAACATCTCCGCCAATGCACGCGCAGGAGCGATCATCGACTCCCGGACGTCGAGACGCCTACTCAGAGCCCGGACCAGTTGGCGACCGGCCACAACACCACGAAGGCACGACCGATGATACGGTCCTGGGGAATCGGGCCAAAGATGCGGGAGTCTCGTGAATGGCTTCTATTGTCACCCATCACGAACACCGTTCCCTCGGGAATGACTTCGGGACCGAACGCAGGATTAGCCCCATCCCAGATTGCGTAGGGTTCCACGAGCGCGACGCCGTCGATGAAAACGGTGTTGTCACGCACTTCGATCGACTCGCCCGGCAGTGCAATGACCCGTTTGATGAGATCGGACTGCGGGGTGCGCAAACCAACTGCTTCGGCAACGGTGCGTACTGCTGCGCTTGGTAAAGATTCTGCTGCCCTGGGTTCAAGGTCGAACACCACGACGTTGCCACGACCGACACTTCCAAGACGGTAGGCGAGCTTGTTGACGGCAACGCGGTCACCGACCTCGAGGGTGTCGTACATGGACTCCGAAGGAATCCAGAACACCTGTACGAGCAATAGCTTGATGACAACTGCGACAAGGATCGCCTTGGCTGCCAGACCGAGGAGGTCGAGGAAGAACCCCGGTCCATCATTTTCCTTCGGAGCGTCCGGCTGCACACCCACGTCACTGACAAACTCGGCGTCGGGGAAACTCGGCGCAGACATCTCCAAGTCCTGGGCCTCCCCTTCAACAGGGTGGCCGTCGGGATCGGCCACTTCCGTCAGTCGCGCTTCTCTTTGACGCGCGCAGCCTTACCGATGCGATCACGCAGGTAGTAAAGCTTCGCCCGACGAACATCACCACGACGAACTACCTCGAGGCGGTCGATGATCGGGGCGTGTACGGGGAAGATTCGCTCAACACCGACGCCGGCGCTGATCTTGCGAACAGTGAAACTCGCCCTAACGCCACCGCCGTTGCGGGCAATGACAATGCCTTCAAACACTTGAAGACGTTGGCGGTTTCCTTCAACGACACGTACGTGGACGCGCACGGTATCGCCTGGATTGAAATCTGGAATGTCGTCGCGTAGGTACGCGGCCTCGACATGATCGAGCGTGTTCACGAGGTCCTCCGGGAAGGGGGGTAAAACCGATTCGGGAGCTTACTCTAGTTCGTCCGGTTCGCCTAAACCTGATTCGAGAAGTTCCGGACGACGTTGCCGTGTTCGCTCCAGACGTTGCTGCCGTCGCCATTCCTCGACATGGCCGTGGTGACCCGAAAGCAACACCTCGGGAACGTCCCATCCCCGCCATTGCGCCGGCCTCGTGTATTGAGGTTCCTCCAGGAGACCGTCGCGGAACGATTCCGTCTCGATGGATCGGGCGTTACCGACAGCACCCGGTAGGAGGCGCGTCACACCTTCGACAATCGCAAGGGCGGCGACCTCACCGCCAAGCAGCACGTAGTCGCCGAGCGAGATCTCCTCGTCGATAAAGTGCTCCGCAATCCGCTCGTCGACCCCCTCGTAGCGGCCACACACAAGTGTCAACGAATCAAGTGTCGCCCAGCGATCCAAGATCTCCTGGGTGAGCGGTTTTCCCCCTGGGGTGAGCAGGACACGGTGTGTGTCCGCAAATGGTGCAAGCGCGTTGGCCAACGGTTCCGGCTGGAGCACCATACCGGCACCGCCCCCGAACGGTGCATCATCAACCTGGCGATGAGTCCCCGCCCCGAAAGCTCGAAGGTCGACGACGGTTGTTTCGAGAAGTTCGGCCTCACGGGCCCTGGCAACCAGCGACACGTTGAGCGGTCCGTGGAAGAATTCGGGGAAAATCGAGATGATCGCAATGTTCATACGGTAAGAGTATCCTCGGCCCTCAGGGGAAGGCAATCCTCAAGTTGGAGATGGCATGGCCCACAGTGGAGATACGATGCGAAACGGGGTCGATCCTACCGAAGACGCGTCAGCTGTACCGTCTCTCGATCCGTTCGGAACAGACACACCCGTGTTCAACACCGGCAACGCTGACGAACGGACACTTCAACCTCATTGGGAAGATCCGGTCACCTCTCAGGCCGATGGCCGCGTCACCGATCTCGAACACATCGACCTCACCGGAGACGACCCCGTCAGTGTCAGGACGACTACAGGGGACCGAGTCCCAGCGGTCGTGGGGGCGCATTCCCCGGTAGCCGAAGCTTCCGCACCAGCAGCAGCCGAGCAACCCGTCATTCGAGATCTCCGCTCTACTCGCCAGGGCGCTGCCACGGCTGAGTCCAACGCCCACTACGGGCTGGGGCGCAGGTGGGGTTCGCAGTGGACCGATGCAGCACAGGGCTGGGTGACCCTCGCCTCGGGCCAGAGCGTATGGCGACCCGTGGTAACGACGACGGAGACTCTCCCGCAGTGGGACACCGACACCTATCTCGGCGTTGTCACCGCCGAAGTTGCCGTTGATGGCTCCTCGGCGGCCTTCGCTTCGCTCGGGGAAACGCTTGCACGTGCTCGCCAGGTCGGTATTGAAGGTCTTACCGAAGAAGCGATCGATCGGGGCGCCCACGCAGTTATCGGAGTGACGATGAGTTATACGGCACTCGGGAACCGCTTGCTCATCACACTCACTGGTACTGCCGTTACTCTGCGCGAAAAGGCGTAAGGCCCGCTCTAGACGATTGACTGAGCGGAGTGTGTCGCCCCGGCGTCGGACGCTTCCTCACCCAGAATGGTCGCGATGACGTGTGCTGCGCTGTACGTTGCAGCACCCTCGGGTAGGAACCTCGCAATCGTGGCGACATCGTCACCGGAAGTCACCAGGTCGCCCTCAACCGAGCCGTCCGCTTGGATCTGCGCGAGACCGATCGTTGCACACAACGCGTTGCACACACATTTGCGGCCAACGGTCTCTTCGATCGTCCCTCCCTTTTCGAGAAACTCGTCGATCGGTTCCGACGGACAACGCCACCCGATCTTCCCGTTTTCACGTTTGTACGCGGTGCGCAGATAGCCGAGGTCGCAAACACGTTTGCGCTTGAGGTACGCCGCTTCGTCGGACAACGTCTGTTCGAGCTGGAGTACCTTGAAGGGGAACCCTGTCGGGGATGCCAATGCGTCGGTCTTGACGTGGGCATCTCCGGCGCGGGACATGGCAAGAACCCTCATTTTGAGTTCCGAGGGAAACCCGGATTCCTCGCAGTACGCAAAGGCGGTACCGATCTGGACACCCACCGCACCGACTGCCTGCGCGTCGCGCAAACCGTCCGCCGTCGCAAACCCACCGGCCAGCCAAAACGGCCTCCCGATCGCCGCGATTTTCTCAAAGTTGGGAACGTCGCGCTCGCCATAGATCGGCTCGCCGACCTCGGTGAGCTGCATCTTTCCGCGTGGTGGAGCGTTGTGACCCCCAGCCGATGGCATCTCGACGATGAATCCGTCGACGTACCCGCTGGCCTTGGTCGCGAGCATCTTGGCGAGTACATCCGAGGTGATGATTGCGAGGAACTTTGGGCGCTTCAGTTCGACGATCCGGCCCTTGGCGATCGCCGCCGGGTCAAAGGACATGACGAAGTCGTCGTCGCGCTCGGCGCCCTTGACATCAAGACGCATCTCGGCCGGTTCGCCGATGGAGAACTTGTCGAGAATCCCCGGGATTGCTCGGGGAATACCGGCACCCATGAGCACGTAGTCGACCTCAGCGAGCATTGACCCGTATATCGAGGCGAGCGTTGGGGGTTGCAACTTCTCGAGATAGTTGATTCCGATCACCCCGGTATGCCCCTCCTTGGCAAGCCACACCTCAACGAAATTGCTCGCGACCAGAAGTTCGTTCAACGTCTGCGACGGCCGATGGGACACCATTGGTTTCTGGGTAAAACGTTCCGTCTCGGTTTTCCCGCCTTCGATGTAGTACTTATCGAGGATTCGGTCGGCTACACCGGGGATGGGGAATGCGGCGAGTGCGCGACGGCTGGACCCGTCGAGGTCCCCCAGTTCGAGCCGTCGGGCGAGCACGATGTCGAGAGCCGTGCCCGACACCACGCCGAGTTGCCCCTGTTGTGCAACGGCCTTGGCGAGCGTCCAATCAGACACGGCTACACCCATACCGCCCTGAATGATTGAGGGAAGAGTTGTAGTCACCGAGGCATACTACAGGACACGCAGACCTGAGGAGCTCCGCAACGGTCTACGACACCCGATCGCCGACTTCGCCATACAACGTTGTCCGCTGGAGCGGTGTTCGACCGACTGCGACGATCGCTTCTTCGAATTCCTCCGTGGTCATCGCGGTTCCGTGAGATGCACCGGCAGCGTGAGAAATGGTCTCGTCCATCAGCGTGCCGCCCAGGTCATTGCAACCAGCGGACAGCAGCCGCGTCCCGGCCTCAAGGCCGAGCTTCACCCATGAAGCTTGAATATTGTCGATCATCCCGTGGAACGCAATCCTGGCCACTGCATGGACAAGCACAACTTCGTCCCACGTCGGCCCCCGCCGGCTGCGACCCCGGAGATAGATCGGCGCACCCATGTGGACGAAGGGCAACGGAACGAATTCGGTGAACCCGCCGGTGGTGCGCTGAATCGTTCGGATCACCTCGAAATGGTTTGCCCATGAAACCGCATCGTCGATATGACCGAACATCATCGTGGCTGTAGAGCGCAACCCGAGACCATGGGCGGTCAGCATCACCTCGGCCCACTGTGCAGTGCGAACCTTGTCTGGACACAGGTGTTCCCGAATACGGTCATCGAGGATCTCGGCAGCGGTACCGGGGAGCGTCCCTAGTCCGGCCGCCTTCAGCCTTGCGAGAAAATCTCCTATGGGGACACCAAGGGTTGCGGCTCCCTGCCACACCTCCAGCGGCGTGAAGCCGTGACAGTGCATTGTCGGCACATGGTGCTTAATCGCTTCGAGCAGGGCAACATAGAAGTCCCCATCAAAGTCAGGATGAATGCCACCCTGCAAACACACCTCAGTAGCGCCACGTTCGTAGGCTTCAACCGTCCGCTCGACGACCTGCGGGATGGTCATGAGGTACGGTTCCCCACGCAGTTCCAGCGACCGGGGACCCTTTGAGAATGCACAAAAACCACACTTGAAGTAACACTGATTCGTGTAGTTGATGTTGCGGTTCACCACGAAGGTGACGACGTCACCCTTCACTTGGCGCCGGAGCGTGTCGGCGACTTGTGCGATCACATCAACCTCCGCTCCACGGGCCGAGAACAGGCGCAGGACCTCGTCTCGGGACGGGGCCTCACCATCAAGGACCCGGGCGAGAATTCCCTGGAGATCTGGCGGCATGTCGGCGAGAGTCACCGTCCCGTCGCCGATCCATGCCTCATCACCCCACTGGGCCGAGAAGCGGTTCGGCGAAACCGGCGCCGGACCGCCGACACCCGGTGCCCAGTCGTACTTCGGACGGGCAGCGCCACCGGCGTCAACAAGATCGAGGGCAGCGGCAAAGTGCTGTGCCGGGAGATTTGCACGCAGGGCGTCGACGGAGACCCCTACCGGGTAAACGGCCCGTTCGATAACGGTCCCGCCCAGAGTGTCGCGAAGGTCACCGACCATGGAGGAGGTCCACCCGCGAAGCACGAGGTCCGACGCACCTGACGCCACCGCCTCAACAGCATCGGGAACGTCATCGACGAATACCGACACCGCCGCCGAGATGCCGGGAAGCGCGGTAATCTCGGCTTGCATGCCAGCACCGGTCCGGCCCGTTCGAACGAAGGCTGCCTGCGTGCGGGCAAGGGCATCAACAATGTCGGCGCGTACCCCCGAGTCCACGACTGTGATCCGCCACCCGGGGACACCTCTTTTTGCGAGCACCAGTGCGTCCCGTGGTGAGACCACCCAGGCGAGGGGTTCAACACCTTCGAGCGTGGTGCTCACCGTTCCAACCTTCGCTTCGGTGGCGCCGGTCCAGGATGCTTCATCGAGACTCGACACTTCGACAACGGTGGTGCCCTCACGCCTGCGCGTCGTAGCCCACAGGGCGTTGACTTTCTCGGCTGGGCGCATGTGTGCATAGGTGATCCGCATGGTCATACAATTGAGCCTTCCATTGCGTGGTGTGCGACGTGGCCGTCGCCGTCGACTGCTGCTCGGACCTTCTCCAAAAGCCCGGGATCGATCCATTCGTCGTTGTGATACTTCGGGTACACCGGGAGCCGTGGTTTCAGCGTGAAACCACCGTCACTCGTGACGGCACCCAGTTTCTCAAGATGCGGCCAGGGTGCCTCGGGGTTTACCCAGTCGATCGTCAACGGCGAAACCCCACCCCAGTCGTTGATACCTGCGTCGAGATACACGGCGAAATCCTCGGTGAGGTTTGGAGGTACCTGGATACTCATCGTTGCACCCATGATCCACCGCGCGAGGGCCACAACCTTGACAAAAAACGGGATGTCGGGTTCTGGTGCGGAACGCATAAGGGTGTCCTGTTTGGCGCGGAAGTTCTGGACGATGATTTCCTGAATCTGACCATACCTCGCGTGAGCATCGGCCAAAGCGAACAACGAATCAACTATCTCCGCGTTGTCTTCTCCGATACCGACAAGGACACCCGTCGTAAACGGCACCTTCGATTCGCCCGCAGCATCAATCGTTGCCATGCGCAGGGTTGGGTCCTTGTCTGGACAGTTGTGGTGCGGCATCCCTGGTGCCATCAGACGGGGCGAAATGTTCTCAAGCATCATGCCCATCGACGGATTCGACGGGCGCAGGTTTACGAAATCGGGAACATCCATGAGACCAGGATTCGCATGAGGGAAGAGCGACGTTTCGGCGGACACCAGTTCGGTCATGGCCTGCACGTACTCGAGAGTCGTTGCGTACCCGCGGGCGGCCAACCAATCGGCGGCCTGGTGCCAACGCGCCTCGGGCCGGTCACCCAACGTAAACAACGCCTCGGTGCACCCGTGTGCCTCGCCCGCACGAGAGATGGCAAGCACGTCAGCGGGTTCAAGGTATTCGCCCCCTGCGCCTGGCGGTTTGGCAAACGTGCAATACGTGCAGGTGTCCTGGCAGAGCGTCGTGAGCGGTATGAAAACCTTGCGAGAGTAGGTTACGGTGCGACCAAACCCCTCGTCGCGCAGTCTGGCTGCCTCTGCGAGTAGTGGCGCAGCGCCGGTGGCACCGTTCAAGATGTCCAGTGCCATTGCCCTGTCTGGCTGTGGGAAGGTCGGCATGACGGAACGGTATCACAGCAATTTCTCCTGCGTGACGCACACGTGACGGTAGGCTCACCCCGTGAAGATTCTTGTCCGATTTATCGTTGTTGCCCTAGTCGTGGCGGCGTGCGACCTCGCCGGCGACCCGAGCACGACATCGGCTGTTGAGTCGACCCCGTCGACTCAGAGCGTCACGACCGCTGCGACGACATCAACCACCGGCGTGGTCGCCGCCACGACACTCGCGCCCCCAGAGGATGCGCCGTGCGATGTCGGCGAAACCACGTTCAGCACCGAGCGGATCCTCGCAACGTTTGGTGTCGCGGTTGGTGACGCCGAGCAACTGTCGGCGATCCGCTGGGCCGAGTACGACGACTGCGAACGGTTTGTCCTTGACTTCCTCACGTCCGACGGTGCACCGGCGTCGATCATGGGAGACACGTCAGTCACCCTGCTCAACGAGTTCGACGTCGTCAGAATCACGCTCCCGGAAGAAGTCACCGCAACACAGATCAACGACATGCTGATCGACACCCAGCTCATCAAGAGGGCGTACGTCGTCCGGCTCAACGACACCGCCCTGGCAGTCGACGTTCATTTGAAGTCAGCAGCCCAAGCACGAGCCTTCGGACTCCCGGAACCTGCACGATCGGTTGTCGATTTGCAACCCCGTACCGAGACCGACGACCCGATCACTCCCGCCGTGGCGAACCGTCTCGTGCTCCTGGTCTCGCCAAGCCGATCGGGACAGGACATCGTCTTGGCTGGCTACTCATGGAATGGGAACACCGTCACCGTCACATACGGTGGCGAAACGACCACTATCCGCCCGACTTCGAGCTTCGCAGCAACTGGTAACACGGGGTGGTATTGGTTCGTCGGCTCGGTTGATCGTCAGACGGTCGATACCACGACTCTTGTCGCCGACAATGGAGCATCAACGGTTTCGCTACGACTCGGCGCCAGCTAAACCGGCACCAAGAACCTATCTAGGCCGTATCTGGTCGATCGATGATGGCGCCATCTCCGATTAAACCCACCGGCAGGTCGACCTCGACCCGACGGGCCTTCATGTCAACCACTGGCACGAGTGCTGCAACAAATGGGACCTCGACGTCGTCACCATTGTGAAGACCTATTCGCAGCCTGTCCTGAGCCGCACCGTCCACGACGGCGCGGATCACACCGAGATCATCTCCGTCGACTGTGAACACCTGAAGGCCGACCAAATCTTCCGGCCAGAACTCGTCGATCTCAAGGGTCCGCCGATCGGATGCCGGGACAAACAGCGATGTGCCCCTGAAGGCCTCCGCGGCGTCGCGCCCATCAAGGCCAGCGATTGTCACCAGGAACCCATCATTGTGGGACCGCGACTCAACCACCTCGACGTCGCGCGGCGGGGTTTCGTCGGTCCTGAGTGTCGCTCCTACCGAAAAACGACGCGGGTCATCACTTAACGACTTGATGATGACGGCACCCCGGATTCCGTGGGCACGTCTCACGTACCCAACCTTGCGCCAGCTATCGTCCGATGGCATGTTCAGAGCGCTAGTCGAGGAACTCGACCTGGACGGACAGACCTTCTTCGTCGCCGGCAGCCCGAGCAACGGAACGTATGGCACGGGCAACGCGTCCCCGTCGGCCGATCACTCGTCCCATATCCGACTTTGCGGTTCTCACCTCAGCGACAACCGCATCAGGGCCATCGGATGCGACCTCGACCTCGACGGTCTCGGCATCATCCACGATCTGCTTCGTGATGTACGTGACAACACTCTCAACAATCTTGCCATCACTCATGAGCCACCGTCAGTTTCGTCGTCGGCATCGGCTGTCGGTTCGTCGACAGCGGCTTCCGGAGCGGCCTCAACAACCGCGGCTTCCGGAGCGGCCTCAACAACCGCGGCTTCCGGAGCGGCCTCAACGACCGGCTCTGGCTCGGTCTCAACCTTGGCAGTAGATACCGCACCGATGGTGTGAATATCACCCTTGTCGACCCGGAACTGCGTCCATGCACCGGAGATCTCAAGAAGCTTCTGAACTCGCTCCGTCGGCTGCGCACCGTTGTGCAGCCACTTCAGCGCAGCTTCGTTGTCAATCTCTACGACCGATGGGTCCTCAAGCGGTGCGTAACGACCGATTTGTTCGATGTAGCGTCCATCTCGCGCCTTGCGCGAGTCCATAACAACAACGCGATACACCGGTTGTTTTTTCTTACCCAAACGGGTGAGACGGATCTTTACCGCCATATGTTTTTACCTCATTTTTCTGCGTCGACCGCCGGGCATGGGGAGACCCGGTATCGGGCTTCGACCACTGGCGAGCGACTTCATCATCTTCTGCGATTCGGCGAACTGCTTCAGGAGTCGGTTGACATCCTGAGGCTTCGTTCCCGAACCCTGTGCAATCCGGCGTTTACGGCTCCCATTGATGATTCTAGGGTTCTGCCGTTCCGTCGGCGTCATTGAACGAATTATCGCTTCAACACGGCCGAGATCCTTGTCGTTGATCTCGACATCACCGAGCGCCTGCCCGGCGCCGGGCAGCATCTTAACCAGAGATTGCAAGGGCCCCATCTTTCGGAGCTGCTGAAACTGTTCCAGAAAGTCCTCCAGATCGAAAGAACCCTTCTGAAGCTTCATGACTGCCTTCTCGGCGGATGCCTGATCGAAGGTCTCCTCGGCCTTCTCAATCAACGACATCACGTCGCCCATACCAAGGATCCGCGAGGCCATTCGGTCGGGATGGAACGAGTCCAGATCCTTGATTCCCTCGCCCGTACCGACGAATTTGATAGGTACACCGGTGACTTCACGGGCGGAGATCGCGGCACCACCGCGGGCATCACCGTCGATCTTCGTAAGGATGAGTCCGGTCAGGTCCGTGTGTTCCATGAACCCCTGGGCAACGTTGACCGCTTCTTGGCCCGTCATGGCATCGACGACAAGCAGCACCTCGTGCGGCTCGGAAACCTTTTGAACCGCGCTGAGCTCGTTCATCAGCTCCGTGTCTATCTGCAGTCGCCCGGCGGTGTCGATGATCACCACGTTGTTCGAGTCCGCACGAGCCTGTTTGAGTGCCGCCTTCACCAGTTTGGTGGTCTTCCCCTTTCGGTCGGCGTACACCGGTACCCCGATGCGCTTCCCGAGTGTCTCGAGCTGATCAATCGCGGCCGGACGCTGCAAGTCAGCGGCGACAAGGAGCGGCCGGCGACCCCGCGATTTGAGCTTCGCAGCAAGCTTTGCGGCAGACGTCGTCTTACCCGAACCTTGCAAACCGACCATAAGAATGACAAGGGGTGGTGCCGCTGGACGTTTCAGCTCCGCAGTCTCCCCACCCAGCGTTGTGATGAGTTCCTCATGGACGATCTTGATGATCTGTTGGCCCGGTGTCAGGCTCTTCGTGACATCTTCACCGCTGGCTCGTTCCTTTACACGGGCGAGGAACGTCTTGACCACGGCAACGTTCACATCGGCTTCGAGCAGCGCCAGGCGGACCTCGCGCAGCGTTGCATCGATGTCGGTTTCCGAGAGGCGGCCTTTGCTGCGCAACGATGTGAAGACGTCGCCGAAGCGGCTCGTGAGGTTGTCGAACATAGGGCGCAAGTCTAAACCAGTTGGTGGTGGACCCTAACTCGGCCGCGACCAGCCGGACGCGGTACGATGCACCCGGCGTCGACCATTGGATCCCCCGATGAATCTCACTGTTATTGACCACCCCCTCACCCGGCACTCGCTTTCGGTGCTACGCAACAAGGACACCGAAGCCGAGGCATTTCGGGCGGCGGCGAAACGCCTCACTTTTACCTTGTTGATGGAAGCAACTCGGTCGACACCTCTCACCGAGACAACGATCACGACACCGATGGAAGAAACCGTTGGTTATGAACTCGGGGATGTCGTCGCCGTTGCCGTGCTGCGTGCGGGCCTCGGGATGCTTGATGCGGTCCTCGAAATGATCCCAAAAGTGAAGGTCGGTTTCGCTGGTGTCCAGCGTGACGAGGAGACAGCACTGCCCCAGGAGTACTACAACAAACTCCCCGATCTTGCCGACGCTCACGTCTTGATCCTGGAACCGATGTTGGCGACCGGGGGTTCGCTTGCCTGGGCCGTCGACAAGGTGAAAGAATCCGGCGCAACAAACATCACCGCCATGTGTGTTGTGACGGCCCCCGACGGTGTCCGGCAAATGTACGAGCGACATCCCGACGTCCGGATCATCGCCGCCACATTCGACAGAGAGCTGAACGATCGTGCCTACATCATGCCGGGACTCGGGGACATGGGTGACCGACTCTTTGGCACCGTCTAGTGGATCTG
>JAADIG010000154.1 GCA_013151445.1 Actinomycetota bacterium | reverse complement strand
ATCCAACGGCGCCATATCGGTGACGGAGAACATGGCGAGGCCAGTATCGTCATCGACCAACGTGACCGTTCCGGTGGAAAGGCTGTTGTTCGTGTTGCTCGTGGTATCCGAAAAAGCGGCTCGCGAGCCACTCAAAGTAAGTAAGCCAACAAGCATGACGGCAAATAATACCGTAGCCAGGCGGCTCATAGACGCTCTCGATGAACTCGAAAGAGCGTTCGCTCCAATACGCATAGGATTCTCCTATCGACACATATATGATCGTGCCCATCCGCGACGATGGTCACTAATCCATTCCCAATGTCGATGTCGGTCATTCCCGCGTCATCCTTGAGCGCTAACTACTACTGCACCCATGCAGTGATGTCACGTCCTCTGCAGAACATGACGTCTGCACTGTCGGCAGCAGTCGCGACATCTTCAGCATGGTTAGCAACATGAGGGGACGAAGATCCCACGCGAAAGCAGCCCGGGGCACGGCCGGTGACGATGTCGTGAACTATTCGTCGCTGATGTCGATGGAGATGTCTTCGGCATCTCTGATAGCGGCGATTCGCTGCGCCAACCCAGAGTGTTTCACGTAACGTGACTCTCCCGGCTCCGCGACCGACGGTGCCTCAAACGACGAAATGGGTACATTGCCGACTTCGGTCGGCTTCAGGTTTAGGTGCTCACCACGGCGACGGAATCGCTCACGGAGCGTCAGGTTTCTTGTGCCCATCGTATACCTCTTTTGTTGCCCATAACCACTGTACCGCACAAGCCGCCACAAAGAGTGGTTTTCGCGTGTCTCCACCAAAACGGCAACTACTCTTTGCCCATGCATGACGACCTCATTTCCAAAGTAGACACACTCTTCCCGCAACTCCAGGCCGATCTTGAAGCACTGGTCCGCGTACCCTCGGTGAGTGCCGATGGTTTCGACCCTGCCAATGTTCGGGCATCAGCGAACGATGTAGCCGCTCGACTCACTGACGTCGGATTCCAGGATGTCCGCCTTCTCGAGATGGACGGCGCCCATCCGGCAGTGTTCGGTGAGATCCCCGCACCCGAGGGGCAACCGACCGTGCTCCTCTATGCACATCATGACGTACAGCCGCCCGGACCCGATGATATTTGGGACACACCTGCATT
Organism: Actinomycetota bacterium; assembly: GCA_013151445.1. Taxonomy (GTDB): domain Bacteria; phylum Actinomycetota; class Acidimicrobiia; order Spongiisociales; family UBA5794; genus BMS3BBIN02. Next base: position 49,323 of record JAADIG010000154.1, on the reverse strand, counting down.
TGATCCGACGACGATCGACGGACGAATGTATGGCCGCGGTTCATCCGATGACAAGACGGGTGTAATCATGCATCTTGGTGCCATCCTGGCGCACGACAAACGCCCGCCGGTTGGTGTAAAAGTGTTCATCGAGGGTGAGGAGGAGATCGGGTCCACGCATCTGCTCGACTTCCTCAACACCTACAAGGAAGAGCTGCGCTCGGATGCGATCGTCATCGCCGATGCCGGTACCTGGGCCGTCGGCGAACCCGCATTGACGACCTCGCTACGTGGTCTGGTTGATTGCGAGGTGACGGTGAGCACCCTTAGCGCCGGAGTCCACTCCGGAATCTTCGGTGGGGTCGTTCCCGACTCGCTCACGAGTCTCTGCCGTCTGCTCGCGACTCTCCACGACGACAACGGCGAAGTAGCGGTCCCGGGCCTCGTCTCCTACGAGGAGAAAGGACCGGATCTTTCCGAGTCCGATATTCGATCCCAGGCCGGATTGCTTGATGGCGTGAACCTCATCGGCTCCGGTCCGCTGACCAGCAGAACCTGGTCAAAACCAGCCATCTCGGTTCTTGCAATGGATACTCCCCCACTCAAGGAAGCAATCAACCAACTGCTCCCTTCTGCGACGGCGAAAGTGTCGATGCGTCTTGCGCCCGGCCAGGATCCCGCCAAGGCAATGAACGCACTGCGGACTCATCTTGAGACAAACGCACCGTGGGGGGCACGGGTAAGCGTTGTCGAGGGTGCAACCGGCGAGCCCTACAAACTCGACACGACCGGACCAGCGTACGATGCGTTTCGGGCCGCGTTCCGGGAGGCGTGGGGTACGGACACGATCGATATGGGATCCGGTGGATCGATCCCGTTTGTTGCCGCCTTCTCCGAGGCATATCCCGACGCCAGTATTCTGCTCACCGGAGCAGGCGACCCGACGAGTCGGATCCACGGCCCGAATGAGTCGGTGGATCTTGACGATCTACGACGCTCCGTTGCAGCCGAGGCTATCGCACTGCGCCTCATGACTCGTGAGCTCTGACCCGACCTGGAGCACCGTGTACCCGACCGAGGTCCGTCGTTGCGCTGCGCGACTCCGCCGGAGTCTGCGAGCGACCGCAGTCGCTCTCGGCGGAGCGCTCCTGGTAGCCGCATGCGGTCCGGGTGCGACCCAGTCGACGGGTGGTCCCGCTTCCGAACCTGTCAGCGACGGTGCTCCCGTCACGACAGCCGCACCTACCATGCCGGCAATACGGGACTTCGCTGACACGCCATGCGTGGCGTTCCAGCAGATCACCCAAACCGGAACCATCACCGACCCGGGCCTCTTTGAACTGTCGGGGATCGCCGCCCTCCCCGACCTGGACGATGCCTACGTCGTACACAACGACACCGGAGACGAACCGCGGCTCTATGTCATCAACTCAGCCGGAGAAACCCTCGCTACATGGGACGTGATCGGGGCACGCGCCGCCGACTGGGAGGATATCTCGATCGGGCCGACCGCCTCCGGCGAGACCGCGATCTTCATCGGCGACATCGGGGACAACTTCCAGTTCCGCAGTTCGATCACGGTATACCGAATACCCGTTCCGGCGCTGTCCGATGCCGAGACAGTGCCGGTGGAGTTCATCACACTCACCTACCCCGATGAACGTGCCGACGCCGAGGCGCTCGCAGTCGACCCCGTCACGGGCGATATCTATGTGATCACCAAAACACGGGACGGACCTGGGACGGTGTTTCGGGCGAAGGCCGATACTTTCGTCGATAGGTCCGAGGTGATGCTCGAAGAGGTGACCGACCTCGCTCTCGGCGAGGACCACCTCGAGGTCACCAGTGCGGCGATCTCACCAACCGGCGACCTCTTCGTCCTGCGTGGTTACAAATCCGTATGGATGTGGCCCCGAACCGATCTCGATTGGGGCGCGACACTCGCAACTCAACCGTGTGAAGCAGCATCACCCGACGAGATGCAGGGCGAGGCCGTCACGTTCGATCGTTCCGGAACCTCACTAATCACGGTCTCCGAGGGCACTAACCAGCCGGTGAGTCGGGTGTCTGCGGACTCCTAGGGCGATTCCGCGAGGACGACACCGAGCTACTGGGGGACGACGGTTCTCTTGAACTCGTTGATGTTGGTCCACGAAAGCATGTCCAGGACCTTGACGAGATCTTCTGTTTTGTGGCGCTCCATGAAACGGACGAACACTGCTTCGTCATTCTGGATAAACGTTGGGACACCGAACACGGACCACCGGTCGACGTTCTCGGCGTGTTCGGTTGCCAGGGTCTTGGCAGGAACACCCGATGCAACGATGACCTGTACGTCCGCCGCATCGAGACCCGCTACCGAGGCTGCCGTGGTCAGCACATCATCGGCATCGATGTCGGCTGCTTCGTCGTGACGGGCGGAGAACAACTCCCTGTGGAACACAGCGAAGGCATCAGGAAACGAGTCACGGATTGCCAAGCTCCACAACAGTGCTTTGGTGCCCCGCGTGCCCTCGGAGCCGACGGGACGGTCCCATACCGGAGTCGAGCCCTCATCGGCGTGGTTCTGGGAAAGCGAGAACGGTCGGAACTCGACACTCCAGCCCGGGTTCTCGGCCAGCGCCTCAGTCTCGTTCGCGATGCGCGCAAACGGGCAGAGATAGTCATAGGTCAATGCGAACGTGCGACTCACAGGCACTCCAGATCACGCGGTAGGGGACGCAGATTGTACCGCCTCAACCGGGCGGTTAGAGCGGGTATTCCCGCACCGATTCCGGCGAGTCCGTACGGTCCGTCATGGGTGGGCGGTAGCAGCGCTTCCATGTCTCGAGGTAGGCATCGGCCTCGATCGCCCAGCGGGAGTCATCCCAACCGAGCTCCTCTGCGCAGATCTCCTTGACACGGGGAAGGATCTCAATCCCTCCGTGTTCGAGCAGCAACCCTACCCGTACCCTGCGCAACAGCAGATCATCGAGATGCACGACGGCTTCATTGCCCGCGGCCCATCGGAGCTCTGCCCACAGTCGTCGGGTACCGGCGATCGGGACAAGCTCTCCCGGGCGGGCCCCACGGGCGATCGCGCCGGTCTTGGTGATGTGTCGGGAGACCGTACGTCGTTGTCGCCAGCCCCGCCCCGAAGGTCTTGCGGATGCACCCGATAGCTGACCCTCAGCGGTGTGCTCAATCTTGGCCAGAGTGTCGCGGGCGATAAGACGGAACGTGGTGAGCTTGCCACCGGTGACCGTCACCAAGCCATCCTCCTCCCAGATCACATGGTCGCGAGATTCTTTGGATGGATCCGCCTTCCCGGACGCAATCACTGGGCGCACGCCCGCAAAGGTGGAAAGCACGTCGCTGTGTCTGATCGCTAACGACGGGAAGAGCTCATCCACAAGGGCCATGAGGTAGGCGCTCTCATGGGGAGAAATGCTCGGTTCGTCGTTGAGAGAAGGCTCATGGTCGTGGTCGGTAGTGCCCACGATGGTCGCCCCCTCCCAGGGGAGAGCGAAAACGGGTCGACCGTCCCAGGGATGTGGTTTGGAAACCGCCTGCGGCAACGGAACCCGCCACCCAGGAAACACGAGATGACTACCCCGCAGCGGCCGGATCCGTGGTTCCCCTCCCACCTGTTCACGCAGCCGATCGGCCCAGGCGCCAGTGGCGTTGATCACGAATCTGGCCCTGACGTCGGCGACGGCTCCAGACTCGACATCCCGGATCTTCAAACCCGATACCCGACCACCGTCGCGCAGCAACTCCTCGGCACACACATAGTTGATAGCGGTGGCACCCTCCACGACCGCATCGCGGATCAGCTCGAATACGAGACGGGCGTCGTCGGTGACAGCCTCCTCGAACCGAAACCCACCACTGAGGTCTGCTTGTCGCAGGTTCGGTATCAGGAGGCTCAACTGTTGCGGTGACAAACTCTCGTGAACCCACTGCCCGGCGAGCACGTCGTACAGGCTCAGGCCGGCCCGATACATCCACGGAGCCGGGGCGGCGCCGGTGTACGTTGGGAGAACAAACCCCAGCGGTTTCACTAGTTCGGGGTACTCGTCGAGCAGAAGCTTGCGTTCACGGGCACAAGCACGGGTGAGGCCGAGCTTGCCCTGGGCGATGTAGCGCAAACCACCATGCACCATCTTGGACGAACGACTCGACGCACCCCATGCAAAATCTCGCTGTTCCACCAAGAGTGCGCGCCATCCGCGTTGGGCCGCGTCGTGCAAGATGGCGGCCCCGGTGATCCCCCCGCCGACGACGATCACATCCCACTCGTTGTCGAGCAACGACCATGTACGCTTCCGCCAGCCCGCTGTCCACGGCGCCGACGACGTCATGGGAGCAGCTTTCCGGGGTTCATGATTCCATCGGGGTCGAGCGCGGTGAAGGCACCGCCGAGGGCCATAACTCCGGCGGGACTCTTCTCGGCCTCCAGGTACGACCGGTGGTCGAGCCCCACACCGTGTTGGTGACTGATGGTGCCGCCGTGTGCCACGATTGCCCGGCTGGCCGCGTCCTTCAATGTGCGCCAACGCGACAGGGTCTCGTTCGGGTCCGGAGATGACCGGAACAGGTAGGTGAGATACGTCGCAGCGCCATCCGGGTAGGCATGGGAAATGTGAGAGAACACGAGGACCTGCTCGTCACGCAACGCCCCCGATAGCGCATCGGTGGTCGCCTTCATCAGCCCGGGGAGCGCGGTCCACGTCGTGGCGGTCTCAAGCGTGTCGACGGCGTAACCCAGATCCCACAAGGTGTTTCGCAGATAGGGCATGGAGAAGCGCCCCTTCTTCCAGCGGGCACCGAGAGATCTACCCAGCGACACTCCCCCGTGGGACCGCACGATGCGCAGGCTCGCCCGCCGGGCACGCCGCACGTCGGTGCCGGTGAATCCCATCAGCAGCATGACCTTGCCCGCACCAAGTCCGCGCTTGCCGAGATAGCCCTCCAACAGGGCCAGCTTTCGGGAGCGTCCGGCGAGAGTGAGAGTCACGCGGGTTTCATCTGCCGAGCTGAGCCGCAACATCGACAGGGGGATCTGCTCCTGGACCAGGGCACGAATCGCCTCGTGGCCACCCGCGAACTCATCGAAGAAGATGGCATGGAACTCCTCGCGTTCGGGCACCGGGGTTACGCGGACCGTGGCCTCGGTGATCACCCCCGCCCTACCCTCGGAGCCGAGCACGAGTTGTCGCAGGTCGGGACCGGCCGCCGAGGCGGGGAATGTCGGCAACGTGATCACCCCGGCCGGTGACCGCACGACACCTCCAGCGAAGAGATCCTCGATACGTCCGTACCCGAGCGACTGCTGGCCACTGGACCGGGTAGCGATCCATCCTCCGAGTGTCGAGTATTCGAATGACTGGGGATAATGACCGAGCGTGAGGCCGACGGCGCGCAACTGGGCTTCGAGCTCGGGTCCGGACACGCCGGCCTCGAACGTTGCGAGCCGACTGGTCTTGTCGATGCTGATCAGCCGATTGAGGCGCCGCATGTCGATGGTCACAGTCGGGGTGTCGCCGGCCAACGGATTCACATGGCCCACCACACTTGTACCCCCTCCGAAGGGAATCGCCGACGCCCCCCAGCCGCGGACCAGTTCGAAGATTTCGTCAATGTCCTCGGGGCTTTCCGGATGGGCAACACCGTCAGGAAAGGCGTCGATACGACCGGTGCGCAGAGCCACCCAGTCGGGCAGGCTTTGTCCCCGGGCATGGCGCAGGCGTTCATCCCGGTAGGTACTTACGAGTGGCTGCTCGGGAAGCCGAGAATCCGGCACGGTGGCAAGCACCTCCTCAGGTGTTGCGTCTCTGGGCGTCGTACCGGGTCCCAACTCGTCGGCGAGAAGGCGCATGGCTGTCGGCGACACCGGGAATCCGATCGAGTCATCACCCCATCCGTTCCAACGTCGCATCATGCACCTCCCCGAACCGGAGTCGTCACGGTCTCTGGCGAACTCCCGATCGTGTCTTCCCATCTGTCGATGCTCTCGGTCATCATCTCAAGGACGATGCGTTCCACCACGGCCACATCACCGCCACGCACCGCGCCCTCCAGGTCGGCGTAGAACCGAGCGGAGCGGAGCCGATTGGCGGCGGTAGCAAAGTAAAGCGCGGCGAGCTGCTCGTACGACGTAACAAAGCCGTTGAGGATCAGCGTATAAATCGGGTTCCCGGAGGCGACCGAAGCGCCATGGTGCAGACGCCAGTCAAACTCGGCGAACGCCTGCGGGGTCTCGAGAAGTTCACCACGGCCATCCAGCAACTCAAGGAGCGCGTCGGGAGAACGTTCCGAAGCGGTCCGGAAATATCCGGGTGCCAGATGACGGCGGACGTCGAGCAGGTCCGCAATAAACGAGGGCGGCAGGTACTCGCTATGCCGGACCAGGCTGTCGAGGAGGTTAAGCCCGCCCTGGCGCCAGTAGTCATTGACCGTGGTCTGTTTACCCTGGCGCACGGTGATCCAGCCGTCTCGCCCGAGACGTTGGATCGCCTCGCGAAGAGTGGGCCGGGTCACTCCGATCTGGACCGCCAGCTCCCGCTCGGCGGGTAGCTTCGACCGCGGGGGGAAGGTGCCGTCGAGGATCGCAGTCACGAGAGACCGTTCTGCGTGCTCGGCGGGGCGTTGGGGTGACGACCAGGTTCTCGACATAACGGCTTCTCCAGCGGGTGGTCAGTGGTTTGACCACTTGCCCCTAGCCTAGTTCACTGCCCGGTCCAAGAGATTCTCCGTGCTGTACTCATCCGCACCCGGTGAGGTCGCCACGCGTGACAGAAACCACCGGTAACCCGACGAGCAGCTACTCCCGAATGTCGTGTGCCATCGTGGTGCGCGATGCCTGCAGTAGCGCGAACGGTGTCGCCTTCACGAAGTTGGAAACCCGCGATGTGTAGATATCGGCGTAACGCTCCACCTGTCTGGCGAACAGGCTCTTGTCGATACCCGCACGCATCAGCGGACCCCAGCGCTGGTTGCGTAACCGCCCGGCGGCGATCGCTATCGGGGCGATCAACTCGTCAAGGGCAGCTATCTGGGCCTGAAGTTGATCCGCATCGAGACCTGCCTCGTCGGTCGGTTCCTCATAACCGGACCGCACGCGCAACCGGCGAAGTTTCGCCTGGGCGACGGCTGCGGTGAGACCTTCCTTCTGCCGCATGAGGTCCGATAGGCGGATCTGATCGGCGGCAAATGCATCGAGCGCCGACACCTCGGTCTCAAGTTCACGCAGAACCAAAGCCGTTCGCCAGCTCATCTCCGACTTCGGGAACTGCACGTCACCAAAGAGATGGTCACCGACATACAGGATGCGGTCCCCCGCAACACCAAGACTGGACTCCAGCTCACGGGCATTGCCTCCAAAAAACACGGCACCTTTGGTTAATGCCCCGAAGTGGGGCCGCAACATGGCCTGTTTCTCGTCCACCACGCGATAGAACCGATTGTTCCGATCAAAGAAACCCGGTTTGTCGGACTGAACGATCACGACTTCGAACAGATCGCGCCACGTCATATCACCGGGAAGAAAACGATCAAAGGAGTACGTCATGACCTTCTCGGCGTACTCCCACTCCGAGTTGGTGATCATCACGAGGCGTTTCCCCGCCATCTTCTGATCAAGAAGCGCTAGCGGGGCCCCGGAATCAAGGACGACGGAATTCTCGAGGTCCCCAAGAACATCATCCTTGAGCCGGCCCTCGATATGCGCCGACCCAAGTGCATCACGGACCCCTCCGTACAGACCACCGTATGAATTTACGCCCTTGATCAATCCCGCATCGAACCGATCGACAAGTTGCATAAAGAGACTCGCCTCGGACAAAGAGAACAAGGTATTGAGAAAGACAAAACGGGGTTCGGAGAGGCCGACCAACGTGGCGGCATACGCATCACGAACCTCATCGAAACCCAAGGAACGGCTTCCGTGGGCGGCGCGGATAACGTAACCGAACCGAGTGGCCTTGAGCAGGTTGCCGAGTTCCAAATCAAGCACTAACCCACGAATGACACTATCGAAGTCGAATGCCAGACCATCGACTGGCCAACCCATGCCATCCAACACGTCAACTGCGTGTCGAAATGCAAGCCCCTCCCATACGAGCGGGTCGTAGTGCACCAACGTGTAGTCCATGTCATACCCGATCGCGTCGAGCGAGCGAAAATTCAGGGTCCGGTTGACAAAGATGTCACGACCGTGATTGGTGGGACGGTTCGTCATACAAGGACGTTAGTCACGTCAGCCACAGACTGGCGAAAGCGCGCCAGCCAGACACCGCCCAAAGCCTTCTTCTCCTGGCTTGGCCGGCCCGCCAGGAAAGATTGGAACAAGGGCGGGGAGGCAGCTACCGCCTGAATATTCTCCCCAGTATGAACAGCCCAACCGCGACACCGACACCAAACGCCGCCGCACCACCTGGTGCGAAAATCACCCGGGAGTCTTCGGAGATGCTCACATTCCGACCCACTGCCATGCCGATCGTTGACCCCGTCACCTGGACCGCACGACCGACTGCAAGACCAGTACCCCCCTGGGTGATCGCCACGTTCCCCGAAGCGATTGTCATCTGGGAACCACCCTGGCGAATGGACACATTTCCACTGACGATCAAAGCGTTGGTACCCGCCTGGCGGATATCGACATCACCGTTGGCCACAACCACACCGGCGGCGGACTGGGTCATCGATACCTCGCCCGCACTGACGTAGGGAACGAGACCGTTGTAGATTGTGGCCTTTTCTGAATCTGTCATGATGCCTCCCGGTGAAACGAGTCCGGACCAGTGCGTTGTTGCCTGTGGGTTTTCAGTATGGCCGATGTGGGCACATCATCGACCGATAGACCCCAGAATCGACCAGAATCCCGACCGAAATATTTGTTCCAAGAATACAGGGCCGGAGATTCGCGTTAGCGTATGGTCATGCAACGAACGACCCTGCGTAAGGCGCTGTCCGCAAAGCTTGGACAGACCAGAGGATCGGCAGGATTTCTCCTTGCCGCTGCGGTCGTTGGCGTCCTCGTCGGCCTCACCAGCAGCGCTCTCATCCTTACCATCGAGTGGGCGGATGAGCGTCTCTTTAACCTCAGGTCACTGAGCTACGGTTTGCTTTTTGTTGCCATTATCACGCCCATTGGAATAGGGATCTCGTGGTTCATAGAGCGACGATGGGGCCCGGGTATCAAGGGCAGCGGCATCACCGAAACCATGGTCGGGCTCAACCTGCACTCCGGATACATTCCAACGCGGACCGTGCAAACGAAACTCGTCGCGACAATGGCAACGGTGGGATCGGGTGGATCGCTCGGTTCAGAGGGTCCCGCGGTACAGGTGGGTTCCGCCATTGGCTCGTCGTTGGCCCGGTACACCAACTTCGGTGAGGACCGCATCCGGAGTCTCGTGGCCGCCGGAGCCGGAGCCGGCATTGGTGCCTCATTCAACGCCCCAATCGCCGGCATGTTGTTCGCTATGGAGGTAGTGCTCGGCAACTTTGCAATCAGGCACATCAACGCCGTCGTCATCGCCGCCGTCTCCGCGGCGGTGACCGCAAAATCGCTGCTCGGCGACGACAAGCTGCTGTCGGCACCGGCGCACGAACTTCAGAACGCACCGGAACTGCTGCTGTACCTCGTCCTCGGTTTACTCGCTGGTTCGCTTGGTGTTTTGTTCATCAAGATGCTGAAATTGGCACACACCGTCCGTGTGTCGAAGAGGCTCCCACAGATCGTACGTCCCCTGGTCGCAGGACTTATCATCGCTGGCGTCAGCGCAGTCCGTCCCGAGGTGTTGGGTACTGGTCGGGTCGTCGTTGAGTCGATGTTGAGCCTTGACTCGACCGCCAACCTCGTCTGGGTGACGCTTCTCTTCCTCGGAGTCCTCAAACTCGCCATGGCCGCAGTGACCGAGGGTGGTTACGGTGCTGGTGGGGTATTCATGCCCAGCCTATTTGCGGGAGCAGCGCTCGGGGCGGCGTTTGCCACGGTCGTCACGTTCGTGTGGCCACTCGCAACACCCGTCCCCGGAGCCTTCGCCGTCGTCGGCATGGCAGCAACCTTCGCCGCGGTGGCCCGCGCCCCACTCACTGCGATCATCATCGTGTTTGAAATCACCGGTGACTACGGTCTCGTTGTTCCACTGATGCTTGCAACGACGCTAGCCATGGTTATTGCAGACTATTTCGACCCCGACAGCGCTTACACAATGCCGCTTACCCTCAAGGGCATCCATCTCCAGAAACCAGAAGACATCGATCTTCTCGACACGGTCACCGTCGGCGAGGTCATGAGCTATCCGGGAATCTTGGCACCGACGATGACCGGCCAGGCAGCCCTCGACTACATCACCGAGGGACGTCACCACGGACTCCCGGTCGTTGCGGGGGGAAAGCTTATCGGCATCCTGACGCTGACCGACATAGCCAACTGTTCCGATGATCTCAGCGCAGTCCAGGTGAGAGACCTCATGACCGAAAAGCCGATCACCGTGGTGCCCAGCATGCCGGTCTCGGCGGCGCTCGCACGAATGGCGGCGCTCAACTACGGTCGGCTCCCGGTAGTTTCCGATGATGACCGCACGACCCACGTCGGGATGTTTCGCCGCGAGAGTGTCGTGCGGGCGTATCACCGGGCACTATCGGACAGCACGGGGCGGCATATGTACCGCGATCGGGTTAAACAGCGGACTCAGCCCGGAGCATCGTTCTATGAGATCCCAATCCCCTCCGACAGTACCTGTGCGGCACAAACCGTTCGCGACATCCGTTGGCCCGATGCCGCGACACTCGTATCGATCAGACGTGGTTCGGCGGTAATCATCCCCCATGGTGACACGACGCTGCGTGCGGGTGATGTTGTCACCGCGTTCGGGACCGGAGAGTCCCGGGAAGAACTCGCCTGGATCTTTAATCAGTCCGAAGAGGGTCCCGACGACGAGTAGGCCCGGTTGCCGACGCCCACCGTCGCTGTAACACTGGCTCCATGCAGACACCGCAGCCATCGAGTTTCGAGATGTGGAGTACCGGGTTGTCACCTGGGAACGGGTCTTGAACTCCTCCGTTACGATCAGGCTCGACGCTGTCCTCGTCGCTGTGACCGAGGACCACCCCCGGGTGCTTACCGTGCGACCCAAGCAAAGACTCGACGGAATCCCCTCGGGTCCCCTGGACGTCGAACGCGACAAGACACTCGAACTCGGCCTGCGTCGCTGGATCCGGCAACAGGCCGGGATCGAGGTTGGTTATATCGAGCAGCTCTATACGTTTGGCGACCAGAATCGTGGGATTGAACGAACCCCGCACCAGGAGCGGATCGTCTCAGTCGCCTATCTCGGTCTCGGTATCGAGGACAGCCCATCGATCGAAGCGAGGTGGCGGGACATCTACACCCTCTTTCCCTGGGAGGACCACCGACTCCACCGGCCACCCCTGCTCGATGACCTTCTCGTGCCACGCCTGTTCGCCCACATGGATGACGTGACCTGGACCGACCGGGTTCATATCGCCTTCGGCGCCGGTTCGATGCAGTGGGACCCGGTTCGCGTACTCGACCGATACGAGCTGCTCTATCAAGCTGGACTCATCGCCGAGGCCTTCCACGACCAGGGACGAACCCCGCCAGCGTCGCTCCAGACCGGCCCTGCAATGGCATACGATCACCGCAGGATTGTGGCCACCGCGATCGGACGGTTGCGCGGCAAGCTCACCTACCGCCCGGTGATCTTTGAACTCCTTCCCGAATCCTTCACACTGCTCACGCTGCAACGCACCGTGGAAGCACTGCACGGAATCCGTCTCCACAAGCAGAACTTCCGTCGAGTCATCGAGCGCGGCGGACTCGTCGAAGGAACCGGCGAGCGGACCGCAACCGGTGGTCGTCCGGCCGAACTCTTCCGCTTCCGTCAGGACGTTCTACGCGAACGACCACGTCCCGGGGTGGTGTTCCCGCGCCGGTAACAACCGGCCCGGGCACCCGACAGTCGCTGCGCCAACCACAGGGAATCTAGACAGCTCTCCCACATCGCCGTATAATGCTCACAGTGAGCATAAGGAGAGTCCGTGAGCATCTCAACGGCGCTACAGCGCACCCCGATCGGTGAGCGACTCGTCGGCATCGTGCCGGACGCCGAACGATTCGTCGCCGAGACGATTATCGAAGACATCGAAAACCTCAAACGAGAGCACAACGCAGTCGTCCTCGCCCACAACTACATGACCGCCGACATATTCCATGGTGTCGCCGACCTTCGCGGGGACAGTCTGGCGCTTGCCCACATGGCGGCCACCACCGAAGCAGACGTCATCGTCCTCGCGGGCGTTCACTTCATGGCTGAGACAGCAAAGATCCTCAACCCCGACAAGACCGTACTGATCCCTGACCCGGGCGCCGGGTGCTCGCTGGCGGACTCGATCACCCCCGCGGACGTCCGAGCACTCAAGAACCGCTATCCGGGCGTTCCGGTGGTCACCTACGTGAACACGTCTGCTGAGGTGAAAGCGGAATCCGATATTTGCTGCACGTCGGGGAATGCCCTTCGAGTTGTGGAGTCCCTTGAATCACCGCGCGTTATCTTCCTCCCCGATCGTTACCTCGGTGCGTGGGTCGCATCGCAGACAACAAAGGAGATCATTCTCTGGGACGGCTCGTGCATGGTGCACGAGCGCTTTACTGCCGCCGAGCTGCGCGACTACCGCTCCGAGTACCAAGGGATCAGGGTTATTGCACATCCCGAATGTCCACCCGACGTTCTCGATGAGGCTGACTACGTCGGGTCGACCGCTGGGATGATCGAGTGGGTGCGGGCTGAGGCACCCACAAAGGTTGTGATGGTGACCGAGTGTTCAATGGCGGCGAACCTCGCAGTAAACGCTCCGAACACCGAGTTCATTCAACCCTGCAACCTCTGTCCGTACATGAAAATGATCACGCTGGAAAACATCCGCACCGCGCTCCAAACAATGACGACCGAGGTGGTCGTCGACCCCGACACTTCACGACGGGCACGCCAAGCGGTGGATCGGATGCTGGCGGTGCCACTCACATGAGTCACTTTGATGACATCAGGACGACGAACCGCGTGATTGTCGGATCTGGCATCGCCGGTCTGTCAACCGCCCTGTTACTTGGTGACTGCACCGTCGTAACGAAAACCGGACTTGGAGCCGGATCATCGGTCTGGGCCCAGGGCGGCATCGCCGCAGCCGTCGGAGAAGGAGACAGTCCCCTCCAACACACCGCTGACACATTGGCTGTCTCCGGGGGAATCGCGGAACCCGCCGTCGCCACCACGATGACCGAACGGGCGCCGGAGAGGATTCGGTGGTTGCAAGATCTCGGTGCGGAGTTTGACACCAGCGGCGACGTACTCTCGCTCGGTCGCGAAGCCAGCCACCGCAGGTCCCGAATCGTGCACGCTCACGGTGACGCAACCGGCAAGGAAGTCATGCGGACATTACGCGCCGCGGTGCGTGCCCGTGCGGACATTACGGTTGTTGAGGGTTTCCTCGCAGTTGACCTTGCAATCGCCAATGGCACCGTCGTCGGAGTCTTCGGAATTGCAAACGACGGTGCCCAAACGTTGCTCCTGGCATCAGCAACCGTCTTGGCAACCGGTGGCATTGGGCAGGTCTTCGCACACACGACGAATCCGGCCGAAGCAACGGCCGATGGCCTGGCGATGGCCGCACGCGCCGGGGTTCGGCTCGCTGATCTTGAGTTTGTCCAGTTCCATCCCACGGCATTGGATGTTGGCCTCGACCCGATGCCCCTTCTCACGGAAGCACTGCGTGGCGCCGGGGCGTACCTCCTCGACGATACAGGTGCCCGGTTCATGATCGACGAGCACCCCGACGCAGAGCTGGCTCCCCGTGACATCGTCGCTCGTGCGATATGGGCACGCCAAGCAGCCGGTCAGCGCATCACCATGGATGCCCGCCACATCACGGACATCGCACACAGGTTCCCGACTGTGTACGGGTTCGCCACATCCGCAGGGATCGACCCGTCAACGATGCCGATGCCCGTCGCCCCGGCGGCCCACTATCACATGGGTGGCGTCATGACCGACTCTCGCGGGCGATCATCACTCAACGGGTTGTGGGCGGTGGGAGAGGTGGCCAGCACCGGATTGCACGGAGCGAACCGACTGGCGTCGAACTCCCTCCTTGAGGGCCTCGTGACAGCCGATATCGTCGCCCAGGATATCCGCACAACCGATGCGGCCCGACCCAACCTTCAAGCCATCGAGATCCCGCGAGACTCCCTCCACCTCATGGCACACGACGATGTTGACGTTCGGTTCCAGATCCGCGACCTCATGTCGAACTGTGTCGGCGTGACACGTCACCGCGCCAACCTGGGGCGCGCCATCGATCGCCTTGGCGCCTTGGCAACGAGCTCGATAGCTGTCACGAACCTACTAACTGTGGGAAAACTTATCGCCAATGCGGCCATGGCTCGTACCGAGAGTCGAGGGTCGCACTACCGCACCGACCACCCCGTGCCCGACCCGCACCAGGCCCACCGCTCGGTCGTTGATCCGGTTCCGAGGCACGACACCATCGCAGAGTCATTGGTCGCCCTCTCGTGAAAGACACGCACCCATTCCCAACCCACCTCGCTGACGAGCTGGCCCGCCGGTGTGTCAGCGAAGACCTCGGCAACGCTGGCGACATCACTGCCCAGACGACACTCGCTGCGGATCTACGCACCGAGGCAAAGATCGTCGCCCGTCAAGCCGGGTGTGTGGCAGGGTTAACCGTCGCGATGCGCGTTTTCGAGGTACTCGAAGCAGATGTAGTGACCACGATCCACATCCCCGATGGCACGGTCGTGGTAGCGGGAACTGTGCTCGCAACCCTTCGTGGATCGGCGCGCGACGTTGTCACCGGTGAACGGTCTGCTCTCAACATCCTGGGACATGCCAGCGGGATTGCCACGGCCACACACAACATGGCCTCTCTCATCGCTGACCTTCCGACCGTGCTGGTTGACACCCGCAAAACCACGCCGGGTCTGCGGGCGCTCGACAAATACGCAGTCAGGGTCGGCGGTGGGCACAACCACCGACTCTCCCTTGATGGTGCGGTCATGATCAAAGACAACCACATCGCTGGGAACGGATCGATCACCGCCGCGGTCGAGGCGGCCCGGTCGTCGCTCGGCCACACAACAAAGATCGAGGTTGAGATTGAACGACTCGACCAGCTCGCCGAGGCACTCTCCAGCGGAGCAGACATCATCATGCTCGACAACATGTCGAACGCCGAGATGGCGACCGCGGTGCGACTCTGTGCAGGATCGGTGATCCTCGAGGCATCGGGTGGAATCACCGAAGATAACATCCGCGCGGTCGCACAAACCGGCGTCAATGTAATCTCGGTCGGGTGGCTCACCCAATCCGCACCGGCGATGGACGTTGCTCTCGATTTTGCTACAGGTCTCGCCAACTGACCCGAAGCACGATACATTGACACGTCTATCCACGAAGAAGGTACAGATTGGTTGTCCCAGTCATTCTTTCCGGTGGGGCCGGAACCCGCTTGTGGCCGGTATCCCGGGCCCAACAACCCAAGCAGCTCCTACCGTTGGTGGAAACACGCTCCATGCTGCGCATGACGATCGACAGGGTGACGGCGCTTCCAAACGCCAAGGACCCGATTGTTGTGTGCTCAGCCAACCATGACCATCTCGTCGCCGCCGAGTTAGCCGACGCGGGATACTCTCCGCGCCTGATTCTCGAACCGTTCGGACGCAACACAGCGCCAGCGGTAGCGTTTGCGGCCTTGGCATCGGATCCGCGAGACGTGCTGCTCGTCATCCCCGCCGATCACCTTATCCCGGACGAGGCTGCGTTCTCTAAGGCAGCCGCGGAGGCGATCTCGCTCGCCAGCCGTGGCCTCCTCGTGACTTTCGGAGTCATTCCGACTCACCCCGAAACCGGCTACGGATACGTCCGGATCGGTGACCCGTTGAGTGGTACCGCCTCGACGTTGGCAGAGTTTGTCGAAAAACCCGACATTGAGACCGCCCACGACTACGTATCCTCGGGTAACTACCTCTGGAACAGCGGCATGTTTGCACTCGGTGCGGCGACCTACCTTGACCAGCTCCGCTCGCACGCACCCGAGATGGCGGATGCCGTAACAGCGACATGGGAACGGGCGTCCCGTAACACCGATGGCACCGTCGTCCTCGACCGGGAGGCGTTCGAGAAGTGCCCGTCCGACTCGATCGACTACGCCGTCATGGAACACACCGAAGCCGGTGCGGTTGTCCCTCTTGACGCCGGATGGAGCGATGTCGGTAGTTGGGCTGCGGTGTGGGATATCGCCCCGAAGGACAAACTTGGAACCGCCACCACAGGTGACGTTCTCGTGTCCGGTGTCCGCAACTCGTATGTGCGATCCGACGGCCCACTCGTCGCAGTCAGTGGTGTGAGTGACCTCATCGTTGTCGCGACCGACGACGCAGTACTCGTCGTACCGAGAGGGCAGACGCAGCGCGTGAAGGAGATCGTCGACAACCTCGCCGCATCCAACCGACCGGAGCTCCTCTCTCACCTCGTGACGGAACACCCGTGGGGATCCCTGCACACCGTGACAACAGACGGTTCGGTCGTCACCATGGACCTCACTGCCAACACACACGTTCCCGCAGACGACACCCCTCTCGGCGTCCACGTCGTCCAATCCGGCGAGGTGACTATTGGCGAAACCACCTACACGGCAGGGCAGTCATATACCATGATGGACCATACGGCGATGTCGACACCCGCCGGAGTCACATCCCGAATCGTCGTGACTCGAACGGAGTAAACCAGTGGATACAAATGCGTTTGTCACCGGGACAGTGTTCGTTCTTGGTTTCCTACTCGTCGGATTCCTAATTGCCCGCTCGGCTCGCGAACCTGGACAGTCCGATCGCCCGGCGCGGCGATCGAAGAGGCGCACCAAACATCTCGACCCACTCCCCGAACCTATCTCCATTGCGGAGATCGCGCAGGCTGAAGCGGAGGAACTCGACCTCAGCGCGATTCGTAACAGTGCAGGGCTACCGCTCACCGCCATGCTGAAGACGTGGCATCGCGACGCGACACCTTCGATGAAAGCCGCAGCCCGCTCTTCGCTGCAGTGGACCCTGATCGACGGGGTTGAAACAACCGACGCGACACCCGAAACCCTTAACCTGCGGTGGATCAGCGAACCCTCAAATCAGGAATAGGCCCTCAAGTCAGGATCAGGAAGGCCGCAAACGCAAGGCCCAGCAAACATCCCACGAACACCAATGTGACTACCCAGCCGAGAATCTGAGACAGACCTCCGTTGGCATATTCGAGATAGGGGTTCTTTGATGCCATGTGACGAGCGTAGCAGTCCCCGACCTGCAGCCATGCGCTAACGTGACGGCGTGGCCGAGCAAAAAGAACAGCCTGGATACTGTTTCACGTGCGGTACTGAGACCGATCTGACCCGTCGTTTTTGCCGCGCCTGCGGCGGGGGGTTCGACACGATCGAGGTAGCAAACCGCACGAAATTCTGCATCACCTGTGGCAGCGGGCTCGCCCGCAACTGGAAACACTGCATCGTGTGCGGAACCGAGGCTTCGGAAGCGGCCGCCGCCGAACACTACGAAAAACAGGCTATCTCCAAACGGCCAACAGTTCCGCCACCACCACCGCCGCCACCGGATGCCCCGAACCCTCCGGGGGTGGAACTGATCTCACGGGGGTGGAGTGATGAGTCCGCCACATCGGCGGATTCCGCCGGCGCCCCTCCCCCACCATTGACCCCGGCCACTCCGGGACCGGCCCCTGCTGGCGGCCTGCCACCGAACCAACCGGTGGACGTCATTGACGTAACCACCCCGGAACCGGTCGACGACACAGCGGCCTCAACCGACCGGCCGGTGACACCCTTCGAATCACCGGCATTCGAACGATCAACACGAGACTCACCGACCCTGGACCACTCGCTCGCACCAACACTGCGACCCCATGCGTTCGTCGATCCCGGGCTTGCATCACACATCACCCAGATCGCCCTCCTCCTCACGACATCCCTCGTGGTTGCCCGGTTCATCGGGCTTGACCGGTTCGGGGACAGTGTCATCGACCCCTCCCTCTATGACCAGACCACAACCCCACTCATCGCTCTCGGTGCGCTCAGTGTCGTGGCTCTTATGTGGTGGTCATGGATAACGGCCGGTAACTTCGAGGCCCTCGGTCGCCCCGGCCTCGAGCACGGCAGGGCGTTCTCAATCTGGGCGTGGTTCGTGCCGGTACTGCAAATTCCGTTGAGTCGCGGACTCATCAACCGCATGTGGAACGCACCCGAACCCGACTCTTGGAGCCGAACCCCGTGGTCACAACGCCAGGGGAATTCGGCGATCACCGTGACGTGGATAGCACTCATCGTTGCACTGCTGCTCCTTGGCGCACCCCTCGTCAGCGCCGACCTGGGGGATCTCGCAACTACGACGAACCTCCTCCTCCAGGCTGCGGGTCTCACCAGCCTTGCAGTTGCACTGCTGAGCCTGGTGCGATCGGTGGGCGGCGTGACCGACCGTCATCAGCGACGCATCGAAGGAACGTTGCGGTAATGCCGCAACGCCACAACTCGGCACTCCCGCTACACGGCCGGGTGGTTGCGGTTTTCGGCGCGTCAGCGGCGTTACCAGGTGAGGCGGATTATCAGGCAGGAGAGGCCTGCGGTGCGGCGCTGGCTCGGGCGGGTGCCGCGGTCGTAACCGGCGGGTACGCCGGGTTGATGGAGGCTGTGTCCAAGGGGGCGGCACAAGCCGGTGGTCACGTCATTGGTGTAACCGTGCCTGGGACGTTCGTCTCTCGCCCCGGGGCGAACCCGTTCGTGAAACAAGAAATGATGGCACCGTCGTTGACGGAGCGCATCCACACACTGATCGAGATGTCCGACGCCAGCATCGCTCTCAACGGATCACTCGGGACGTTGACCGAGCTGATCGTTGCATGGAACGTGGCATATGTTGAACGCTTCTGCGAGAACGACCCGAAACCCGTATTTGCGGTCGGGCAACGCTGGGACACCATCGTTACGTCACTGGCGAACGACCTCCAGACAGACCGAGGACTCGTGACCAACGTTCCCGATGTCGCCGCAGCCGTTGAGGGGCTCATCGACGCGCTCACATCGCCGTAACCGCCCACACACCGTGAAAACGGAACGTTCTACACTTCAGGGCATTCTCGAACAGGTGGAGACCAGACATGGCGGGCGACTTCTTTCTCGGTGGGGTAATTGACCCTAAAACGGGCGACCGCACCGATGCCATCCAGGAGTACGATCCCGGCGATCTGACCACACACGGAGTCATCGTCGGCATGACCGGGTCGGGGAAGACGGGTCTTGGCATCATCTACCTCGAGGAGGCGCTGCGTGCGGGAATCCCGACCCTGATACTCGACCCCAAGGGGGATATGACCAACCTGCTACTCACCTTCCCCGACCTCGCCCCCGCCGACTTTCAACCCTGGATCGATCCCGGTGAAGCGAAGTCTGAGGGCAAGACCGCGGCAGTGCTTGCCGAAGAAAAGGCGTCGCTGTGGAAGAACGGACTTGCGGGTTGGGATCTCGATGGGACCACCATTGCGGATCTACGATCGACAGCCGATTTCACGATCTACACACCGGGGTCCACGGCCGGTGTCCCTCTCAATATCGTCGGATCTCTTGATGCACCCGCAATCGACTGGGAGAAAGACGCGGAGGCCGCCCGCGACGAAATCGAAGGGTGGGTTTCCGGATTGCTTGGCCTCATCGGTATCGACGCCGACCCGATTTCGTCACGTGAACATATCCTCCTCGCCAACCTGATCGAGCGGTCGTGGCGGGCAGGGAACTCCCTCGACCTCGCGACACTGCTCGGCCAAATCCAACGTCCACCGATCCGTAAACTCGGCGTGTTTGAGATCGACGACTTCTTCCCACCAAAGGACCGCAAAGCGTTAGCTATGGCGATCAATGGACTCGTCGCATCACCATCGTTTTCGTCATGGATCAGCGGAGAACCCCTGGATATCCAATCCATGCTGTGGAAGGACGACAAACCCCAGGCCGCCATTGTCTACCTCGCCCATCTCTCGGATGACGAACGCCAATTCGTGGTGACACTCCTGCTCTCCAAGATGATCACATGGATGCGGACCCAGGCGGGCACGGGGGATCTGCGGGCCCTCGTCTACATGGATGAGGTCTACGGATTTGTCCCGCCAACGGCTGAACCACCGGCGAAGAAGCCGATCCTGACGTTACTCAAACAAGCCAGAGCGTTTGGTGTGGGCGTGTTGCTGTCAACCCAGAACCCGGTCGACCTCGACTACAAGGCCATGTCGAATGCCGGCACATGGTGTGTCGGTCGTTTACAAACCGAACGCGACAAGGCACGAATCCTCGAAGCCCTCCAGAGTGCCTCGGGGCTCACCGACGTTGGAGAGCTCGACGCCACGATCTCGGGTCTCGACAAACGCCAGTTCCTGCTCCACAACACGCGCGAGAAGGAGCCATCCATTTTCACGACCCGATGGGCACTGTCGTACCTGCGCGGCCCCCTCACCAAGGAGCAGATCGGTGACCTCACGTCGTACGTACCCTCCGCCACCTCGACCAGTGGACCAAGGGACGACTTGGCAGACGAGCAAACCTCCGATGCATCAGCACCGGAACTCGCTGACGGCACGACGCCGGTGATGCCCACCGTTGCGGACAGTATCAGTGTGTACCACGTGGACCCCGCCGCACCATGGGTTGAAGAGCTCGGGAATCCAGATTCCGCGACCTACACCGCGGGTATCGCCGCAAGAGTCACCGTGACGTTTGACGACACTCCGGCAAAGCTCGTCTATACCGAGGAATACGAACGGATCTTCACCGACCTCGGTGACCGGTTCGATCCCGAGACAGGGGTTGACGTCGACTACGACGACAGGGATTTCGAGACCGATCCACCCGACGGGGCCACCTACCGGATCCCCGAGGCCGACCTCAACAAGGCGACCTGGTTCAGATCGGCACAAACCAAGCTCAAGGACGCACTCTACCGATCCCAGACGATCACGATCTTCAAGAACGCCAAGCTGAAACTGTATTCGCGCCCCGGCGAGTCCCGCGAGGACTTCCTCAAGCGCTGCGATATCGAGGCGCAGAATCGGGCGGACAAGGCAGTGGCGGCAATGCGCGACAAGTACGACACCAGATTCCGCCGCGCCAAGGACGTGTTCGCTACCGCCGAGCGGCGGGTCAGCGAACTCGAGGTCGATGTCGAGGGTTCCCGTCGACTTGCGAACGCCTACGCAGCGGAATCTGTTGTTGGAATGCTGTTCGGGCGAAAATCAGCCCGAAGGCTCACAACCTCTATGCGCAAGCGCCAGGCGACGCTATCCAAGGAACAGCGCCTGCTCAGCGCCCAAGACAAAGCGGAGGACAAGTGGAAGGTGATGCAGGAGCTTGAAGAGAGGCTAGGAAAAGAAGTAGCAGCCGCTAACGACACCTGGGAAAAGGTCGCCCTCACCGTCGAGGAGATCGAGATCGGGCTCGAAAAAACCGATATCTCGGTGGACGAGTTTGTGCTCGTCTGGATCCCCACCTAGGGCCACGCCTGACAATCCGCCAGAAAGCGGCGCCGGGTTGGTAGCCTCATTTCCATGAGTGAACGCCCAGCGATTGTCCAAATAATTGAGTCTACTGAGTCCGATGTCCAGACCCGCGTCGTTATCACCCTCGGGTGGTCCGACGAGGAGTTCCATGGTGAATCGGTCGGGAGTAGCAGTCCGACAAGTAGACCCCGTCTTGTCGGGGAAGCAACACTGCGTGCCGTTGAGGCCGTGACATCCGACCGACTGCAACTCTCGCTCGCTGCCGTTGCAACAACGGATCTCGGGGTTGGCCAGGTAGCAATGGCTCAAGTGCTGATGGTTGGCGACCCCGAACCACTGGTCGGATCATCTCTCGTCAGATCCGACGATGAGGCCGCGGCAACCGTCCGCGCCGTTCTTGACGCTCTCAACCGGCGGATCGCAACCGTCCTGTAGGGCGACGAACAGCACACACAAAAAGACCCGCCGAAGCGGGCCCTTTTGTTTGGATCACAATCAGATCGTTAGATCAGGTCTTGCTCTCGGATACCGAACGATGGATGTCGCAAACGGCACAGCGCCAGCTTTTCCAGTTGTCGAATCCGCTCACGAGTGAGGTTGAACTCCTCGCCGATCTCTTCAAGCGTACGAGGCACGCCGTCGTGGAAGCCGTAACGAAGGGCGAGGATGCGCCCCTCACGGTTCGGCAAGCGTTCGATCGACTTGCGGAGGCTATCCGCAATATCCATCTCCTCGGTGACCTTCATCGGGTCAGCGGCGTCTTCGTCCTGAATAAAGTCACCAAGCTGCGCACCGTCTTCACCAACAGGCTGCTCAAGAGAGACCGTGTCGGCGACACCGAGCGCAAGCTCGACCTTGTCGACGTTGACCCCGGCTTCTTCGGCGATCTCCTCGGGTTTAGGTTCGCGCCCGAGCTCCGCCTTAAGACTTGCCTGAGCCGCACGAACCGCGGCAAGGGTGTCATGGAGATGAACCGGGATTCGCACCGTTCGTGACTTGTCAGCAATGGCCCTGGTGATGGCCTGACGAATCCACCAGGTGGCGTACGTCGAAAACTTGAAACCCTTGCGCCAGTCGAACTTCTCCACCGCACGAATGAGCCCCAGGTTGCCCTCCTGGATAAGATCCAAGAAGTCAATACCGGAAGTGTTCGCATACCGACGGGCGTTGGCGACAACAAGACGCAAGTTGGCGGTAAGGAAAGCATCCTTGGCCTCGCGTCCGTGGCGGACCTTGCGACGCAGGCCGATCTCCTCGGCCTTGGTCTTGAACTTCCCGGCTTCGAGAGCTTCGGCGGCACTTTGGCCACTCTCTATCTTCTGTGCGTAATCGACCTCGCGCTCGGCCGTGAGCAACTCGTACTCACCAATCGCCGTGAGGTACTGACTGACGAGGTCGGTCGTGAGGCGACCACGGTCGTCAGTGAGTTTGTTGCGATCACGCTCTCGCGAAGAGCGCGTCAATGTGTCACGATCGATGCGATCCTTCGCATCTTCTCGCTCGCGCTTAGCGCGCTTGACTACAGATTCTCGGGCTTTGCTGCCTGATGCCACAGAGTTGCCTCCAACGCAGAGGGGGGTTACGCCAACGGTCAGTCTTGTCACCCCAAGACAGACCGGAGCTTGTGAATTTGTTCACAAGCGCCTGTTCGTCACCACTATTTCACAATCTGTGGGTTTTGTGAACCCCTTTCTAGGTGTTCGGGCCTCAAATTATCCACAACAGGTCAACTACCTATCCACAGGGCCATGGTTGCCGGCAGCGCGGGACCGTGCGACCAGCCAACCATTGACATCGGAAGCAACGGTTATCCACAGGGCATACCGGGGTTGAGTCGGAGTTGTGGATAGGTTTCGCCAACGAACGCCATGAGCCCGTAACCACTCGGGTACCGTGGGTCCCATGCCAAATCGCCTCGTGAACGCAACCTCGCCGTACCTCCGCCAACATGCCGACAATCCCGTCGATTGGTTCGAGTGGGGGCCCGACGCGTTTGCGCTCGCACGAGAACGCGATGTCCCCATCCTCCTGTCAATTGGGTATGCGGCCTGTCATTGGTGCCACGTCATGGCGCACGAGAGTTTCGAAGACGACACAACGGCACGTTTCATGAACGAACATTTCGTGAGTATCAAGGTCGACCGAGAGGAACGTCCCGACATTGACGGCATCTACATGGAGGCGTTGCAGGCAATGCGGGGGCAGGGAGGATGGCCGCTGACCGCGTTTCTTGATTCGGAGGGCCGACCGTTCTTCGCCGGGACGTATTTCCCACCCACCGACCGCCACGGACATCCGTCGTTCATGAGGGTCCTCGACTCGATTCATCGTCTGTGGGTCGACGATCGCACCAGCGTATTCGACCGGGCAGAGAGACTCGTCAAGTCACTCCGGGTGGCGACACCTACCGAGCCCTTCACAGTGAACGCCGAGAGCGCAGAGCACGCCATGCGCGCCCTCACATCCCAATTCGACACGGTCCACGGGGGGTTTGGTCATGCACCGAAGTTTCCCCAGGCACCACTTCTCGAACTCCTGGCTGCAATCGCATCCAGACACACAGACGAGATTGGTGACCAGGCAACCCACATGCTCTCGACCAGCCTGCATGCAATGGCGGCTGGCGGCATCTACGACCATATTGACGGCGGTTTTGCGCGCTACTCGGTTGATGAGAAGTGGCTCATCCCCCACTTCGAAAAGATGCTCTACGACAACGCCCTACTGGCGACGGCGTATCTGCGTGGCTGGCAGATCACCGGCGACAACACCTTCCGTCGGGTTGCCTGCGAAACGCTCGACTATCTGCTGAACGACCTACGGGACAGCCAGGGTGCCCTGTGGTCCTCCGAGGACGCAGATGCCGAGGGCATCGAAGGCAAGTTTGCGGTGTGGACAATGGAAGAACTCGAGATACTGCTCACGCCCGAA
The DNA here is from genome assembly GCA_013151445.1 of Actinomycetota bacterium. Classification (GTDB taxonomy): domain Bacteria; phylum Actinomycetota; class Acidimicrobiia; order Spongiisociales; family UBA5794; genus BMS3BBIN02. The sequence continues at coordinate 24,793 of JAADIG010000154.1, read as the reverse complement.
GAGGTCGTGCTCGCCGGGGAGTGGTTCGGTGTCTCCGCCGGGGGGAACTTCGAGGGCTCCAACCATCTCTTCCTACCCAACGGGATGCCGGCTCAGGATCCAGCCGCCGTACAAGACATGAAGGAAAAACTCCGCAACGCCCGCAACGATCGTGTCCGCCCGGGTGTCGATGACAAGATCGTCACCGAATGGAACGGGTTGGCGATAAGCGCTCTCGCCGAAGTGGGTAGTGCGTTTGGGGTAGATCGCTACATCGCTGCAGCCCGCGAAATCGACCAGTTCATCACCAGCAAACTCATGGTGGACGGCGTGCTGCACCGGTCGGGGCGCGCCGATGCAACGTCTGGCCCCGGTTTTGCGGAGGACTACGGGGCGTATGCCTGTGGGCTGTTCAGCCTCGGAGTTGCGACCCACGATCCGACGTATGCCCAGCGAGGCATAACCCTCGTCGACGATCTTATCGACCGGTTTGCGGATCAAAACGCCGGTGTATTTCGAACCGCTCATGATGCCGAGCAACTGATCACACGCCAGAAGCCGCTTTTTGACAATCCAACACCCTCGCCACAGACGCTGGCACTCAAGGCTCTCACCATCGCCCACGCTCTCACCGGAGACGAGCGTTACCGCGGGGCACGGTCGGGTATCTGGGCATCGCTTGGACCGATGGTGCAATCGTATCCCACCGCCATTGCGGGGGCGCTTGCGGTCGGAATCGGCTTCGGCAACGAGACGGCACAGCTTGCGATTGTTGGCACCGATGACGCTGTCGACAAGATGGTGGCGGCCGTTCTTGGCAGATTTCGACCATGGATCGTGACCGGAGCATCCTCGTCGGTCAGCGATCTCCCTCTGTTTGCCGACAGACCGCCGCCGCCGGAATCGGCACAAGCGTTCCTCTGCCACGACTTTGTTTGTGACCTACCGGTGTCGGACACAGACGACTTGATTCGTGTTCTTGAGGCGAGTCTGCCGAAAGCCAGCGGATAACCGTCGGCGCACCGTATCCTTATGCGCTGTGACAGACGACAGTAGAACCCCGTGCATATTCTGTGGAGCCCTCCGGAGCCCCTCTGATGCCGTGTGTGGATCCTGCGGCGAGGCTTGGATCGACGAGTACGTCACGCCACCACCACCCGAACCGGCGCATCTCCACGACGTCGACGATGTCCTCGACGACCTTGCGGACGAGTTGGTCGATGGATCGTCCGATTCGGCTGAATCGCCGGTGGCGGACCCTGGATGGAAAGACACCTCCGTGGGCAAGGATTCGGTACCTGGTGCGGCCGCGGCCCTGCCGATTGATGGTGACGACATCCAAGACACGTGGGACGAAGACACCGACCACGACGACAGCGATAACGACTGGGACGAACCCGTCGACCAAGACGACGACACCGACGACGACATCCAAGACACGTGGGACGAAGACACCGACCACGACGACAGCGACAACGACTGGGACGAACCCGTCGACCAAGACGACGACAGCGACGACGACAGCGACGACGACGTCCAAGACACGTGGAGCGAAGACGCCGACCACGACGACAGCGAGAACGACTGGGACGAACCCGTCGACCAAGACGACGACAGCGACGACGACGACGTCCAAGACACGTGGGACGAAGACGCCGACCACGACGACAGCGATAACGACTGGGATGAACCCGTCGACCAAGACGACGACGTAGAGGACGACACCGACGACGACGTAGAGGACGACTGGGACGACGATGGGCCAACAACGGTGACCTCGTCGAGCGTGGCGACCGAGGTCACCATGACGCCGATCCACACACCGTACGAAACGAAGGAGCGACGATCCAGGATTCCGCTCGGCCTGGTCGCTGTTGCGGCGCTTGGGGTCATTGCTTGGCTCTCTTGGTTTCGCCCCAATGCCACATTCCCGCCGCCGACGACTGTTGTTGCACAATCAACCGTGGTGCCGCCGGAGACCACAACCACGGCGGCACCACCGACCAGTTCAACCCCGCCATCAACCACAACTCTTGCACCCCCAACCACGACCATCGCCCCGGTGACGGCCATCGGGTCACCCATCGCCCTCAGCGAGCTAACGATGGGGGGCTTTGCGTTTGGCCCATTCTCGTTTGGGAGCAATGGTGAGCAGGTCCTTGGCCGTCTCACAGCAACGTTTGGCCAACCCGACTCACTGGGACCCGCAGACACGACCTGGGGTCTGTGCGCCACCGATAGCGGCAGTGTCGCCACCTGGGGAGGAATCGCCGCGATCTTCCGCGACGTTGACGGCACCTCGGAGTTTGTTGGGTATCGCATCGGAGACGCAACGGGAATCGACGACGGGGATCCCGGTGGGGACCTCGCGACACTGTCGGGGATCTCAATCGGGGACACCATCACGACACTGCGCCAGATCTATGCGAACTCGACCATCGAGCTTTTCGAGCTTGATGGTCAGCCGTATTTCAGACTGCTGCGCTCGGGCACACAACGCCTACTGCTCTATGGCCCAATATCGGTACAGGCCGATGATGGATCGATACTGGGTATCTACTCGAGGGATGCGTGTAGCGCATGAAGTTATTCAAGCGCCGCCGCCGCCGATCCCGTCGATTCTTCACCGTACGAACCCTGCTTCCATTGATCGCCGCGATCGTACTCTTCGGCATCGTCACCGCGACATGGAGCACGCCTACCGCAATGATGGTTACGGGAGCTACCTCAGGACTGGTAGCCGGGCTCGGTTGGCTCATCCTCGCACGTCGGTACCAGGCGCGACGGCTGGCTCCGGTGGCAGGAACGGTGCACCTCGGAAACATTTCGGCGTACACCGATTCGCCCAGCCCAACCCTCGTCGACCCGGAAAGTTCTGCAGCGGCCGAGTACCGCGACATCGCCCGTCGGGTCGAGGCTGAAACGACCGGGCAGATTCTCCAGATCGCCGGTGTGTCCCCCGGGATCGGATCAAGCACCGTTGCGATGAACCTCGCATTTGCCATGACTCTCGATAACCGCAGGGTGATCCTTGTTGACGGAGACATGTCCCAGCGTGGCCTCTCGCGTTTTGTCCACACCGGTTCCTCACCCGGACTCGCCGAGTTAGCTCGCGGAGAATCCGATCTTGCACGATCGGCCCGGCTGTGGGCCGTCGGTCCCACCAAACGCCTACCGATGGTCCCCGCCGGGGAGATCGGTGACGACGAAACCATCCTCGGATCGGCCACTGTCGCCTCCGCCCTGGATCAGATCGCCGACGGCACCGACCTGATCCTCGTCGACGTACCTCCGGCGTTCTGGTCACACGTCGACACCGGCATCGGTGCCCATGCCGACGGGACGATCCTCGTCATCAATGAGCACACCACCGCCCAGGCCCTGGAGAATGCCGCTACCGCACACCGGGACAGCGGGGCACCAATCGTTGGTTACATTTCCCGATCGGCACGCAGACCATCGGGTCGAGTGACCTGGCGGGGCATGGCGCTACGGTCTGTCGCCACGGGGCTGCTGATTCTCGCTGGGTTCAGCGCCTGGACGGGATATCAAGCATTGCGCACCTGGAGCGGCCGTCAAACGGTCGTGAACGACCTCGCCGCAGCCGCAGATCTTCTGGAACCACTCCCGGCAGACGCACTGGAACTGCCCGAGTTTGATGAAGTAGTGATACCCCCGGTTTCATCCCCGCCAGCCGATTCCAGCGAATTCACGACCTATCTCATCGTTGGAACCGACGAGAGCGAGAAGCGGGCCGATGTCGTCGTCCTGCTGCTTGATCCGAACGACGGCTCGACCCCGGCCATGGTCTCGCTCCCCCGCGATCTCTACCTCCCGAACCGTTGTCGACAGAACTACACCCGTATCAACGTGACCTTCTTTGGGTGCCGCGATGAGATCAACGGACCCACGTTGCTCGCCCTCACGGTGTCCGACTTCACGGGAATACCCGTGGACCACTTTGCCCTCTTCACCTTCGCGGGGTTCGAGGAAATCGTGGATGAGCTTGGTGGCATCGAGATCTGTACGGAGTACCCGGTTCGTGACCGCAAGGCCGACCTCAATCTCCCCGGCGGCTGCACACTCGCCTCGGGGGACCAGGCACTTGCATGGGTCCGATCACGGACCACGCAGGAACTAGTAAATGGCCGGTGGCGCATCATGCCGGGGGTCACCGACCTCACCCGAAACCAACGCCAGCAGGAGATGGTCCTGGCGCTATTCTCGAAGGCCAAGAACTTCAGTTCGGTGTCCGAGCTGATGGGAACAGTGAGAGGCCTCTCCAACGCCTTCACTCTCGACGACCAGCTCAGCCTCCCCGATGCGGTGCGGCTCGCCTGGGGTTTCCGCTCAACAAACCTGGACGAAATCCACCGCCTTTCCATTCCGGTAAAGGACTACACAGTCGAGAACCCGGACGGCACCGTCAAATACGTACTGCTGCCCACCCGCTCGTTCGAAGACATCCTTAACGAGGCGTACCCCGACCGAATCTCAAAGGCGTTGTCATAGCGGGAACGAAAGGCTGTGCTTGTGGCGGCGACCCGCATACAATGCCGGTGACACACTGCCCCCGTGTGCAACGGAAGTGACCCTGTGAGCGACAAGTTTGATGACGGCCCAGACGACCTGTATGACGGGCTCTTTGACCCGTATGACGGGCTCTCTGATCTGTCCAGCTCCGATACGGTGCCGGACCTTGAGGACTCGGACGTCCCCGCGGCGACACCACCTCGAGCCCCCGCGCTCACCGGCCTGATCGTTGGCCTTCTCCTCGTCGCGTTGAGCCTGGCCACAGTCAAACTGATCGGTGGAGGGAACGACAACGTTGCCGCACCGACAAACACGACGACGACCACCGCGACACCCGGGGATAACACACAAACGCCGGGTGACGGAACAACGTCGACCACGGTGCCCGATACCGCCGCGGGCAGCACCACAACGCCCGTTGATCCCACGGCAGGTGGCATCACACCGGTCGGAGAGGCAATCCCGGTCTCCGAACTCACGTTGCAGACCAACGGAATCGGGCCCATTGAGTTCGGAGTACCCGCAGATCAAGCGTTTGGCCGCCTGGTCGCAAGTTTAGGTGCACCCGACGACGACACCGGTCCAACGGCATCCATTGGGGGGTACGGTGTTTGTGTGGGCGACACCGAACGCATCGTCCAATGGGGTACGTTCAAGGCGGTAGCTCGCGGCGAAGGGTCGGACGCAAAATTCGTCGGTTATCGCCTCGACCTAAAATTTGAGGGATCCGCCGACGCACCCGGGTCCCAACTCAAGACACTGTCCGGGTTGGCGCTGTCGGATCGTGTGTCCGATCTCGACCGAATCTACAAGTCATCGTTCGACCTCCGCAAGGAGTTGGACCCGAACACGGGTGCAACCGTGTTCCGGTTGCTCTCCAAGAACAGCGGCGACCTCCTCCTGTGGGGTCCATTGACGTCAATCGCAGACACTGGCATCGTCCGGGGGATCTACTCCCCCGATGTCTGCAAGACGTAACAGCCTCTACTCGAGCACCGGAGTCGCGGTGGCAGCGACTCGGAAGCCTGCACTTTCGACGCTACACTGCCCTCGATCAGGGGCCCTCAGGCACCATTCGCGTCATCACAGTGGAGATTGAACAACGATGCAAGCAAACGGAACGAGAGTCGCCGGATACGGCGTTGTAGCGGGTGCTCTCTTTGGTCTCGGTGCGTTTGCGTTGTTTGGACCCTTGACGGCGATGTCCTCGATCGAAACCGCTGCGTTGGGTACACCAGGTGGCACCACCATCGTGGTGACCCACGGCGCACTTTTTCTCGCACTTCTCGTCATCGGCCTTGTCGGAGGTGCCGCGATGGCCCTCGTCGGGTATGCGGCCGGCACACGGTCCGACCCAGCAAGGGAGCGTTACCCGGCCCGGTATGTTGCAAGTGTTGGGGCAGTACTTGGCGCAGCCGTCGGTTTCCCGATCACCCGGGGACTGCTCGCCCTCGCTGGCGAAATCGACGGTGGCAACGTCACGATCCCGATACTACGAATGGCACTCATCGCTGTCGTGACCGGCGGCATCGTGGGGGCCATGATTGCGATGTTCGCAAACACTATCTCGCACCCCCATGCGGTCGGGTTCACCGGATCTGCGGTACCGCTAACGACCGCCGGGTTCCTGCGCGAAACCGGACGCGCCATCGGATGGCCCATCATTGCCGGTGTCACCGCAGCGGCTGTCGCATTCGGCCTCTCGCGGCTGCTCCTCGCATCGTCAAAGGTCGGAGCGGTCGTGCTTTTCAGTCTTGTCGGCGCACTCGTTCTCGGTGGCGCCGCCCTTCTAGCGACACGACCCTGGGAATCCACCAAGTAGGACGGTCGCTCTCCGCGGACGGTGGGAACAACCGGGGAACACACTACGGACGTGTCGACGACTTCCGAGAGATCTCTTTCGAGGTGCCCTGGACACCGTCTCGTGATCCACGCAAGGACAGGTCGTGCTCCTGGGCATGCCACGTAAAGAAGTAGTACGTGATGAATCCCCACAGGAGTAATCCACCCCCGATTTTCATGATGAGTCCGGAGAGGACCTGGTCCTCATAAACCGGTATGCCCCAAAGACGCGGCAGCTGCTCATAGATCGGGTAGAGCGGTCTCGCACCGAGCGTTAGGAAAGTGGCCGGGATAGTGGGCACCAGCGACTGGAGAAACAAATACCCCAGGCGATAGAACGGAGCCAACGCAGGGAGCCCGGGCACCGAGCCCAGGATGGGGAACCACATCAGCGACGCCGACGCAAACAATACGATATGGCTGGCGAGGTGGAACGGTTCGTTTGTCAGCATCAGATTCACCGACGCGGGCATCATCATCGCGGCGAGAACCGCGTTGAACACAAACAGCGCCACCATCGGTTTGGCCATGATTCTCAACACCGGCATCACCGGCTTCAGCAGCACCCCGAGCAACCACGACGGAGTGCCGGTTATCAGCAGGGGTGGGATGACAAAACTCAGCGACAAATGCTCAACCATATGCGCCATGAAGAGACTGCCGACACCGATGTCCCCGATCGGCCAACCACTCACAAACAGGAGAATGAGCACTCCAGCGTGGTATCGAAGCGATTGACGACGAGTCACCGCCGGCTCCCCCGGTGGTGCGAAGCGCGGTCCGAGACGCCGAATGCCGAGGTGAAATATCAGGAGCAATGCAACAACGACCGCGATGACATCCAGATCTACGTGGAAAGCGAGAACCTCGGCGACCGTTGTCGGTGCATCAACAATGACGGGGGGCACCGCAGACACGAGTCAGAAGGCACCCATGACGAGCAAAACAACCGAGAACAAGATCACCGCACCGGCGAGACCGATCATGAACACGGCCTTTTGTACCGTTGCCCCAAACTTCAGGTGCATGAACAGCCCAACAACCGCGGCAAACTTGACGGTGGATAACCCGATCAGGAGCGGTACTTTTACGGGCTCGAATGCCTGAATTTCAAGAATGGCTACCTCAGCGGCGGTGATGATCGCAAGAACAAGTGCGATCAGCCAGTACTGCTTCGGTTGAAGCCCCTCATGTGCGATGTCGGACATGCTCACACCTGGAGAAGGTAGACGACGGTGAAAATAACGATCCAAACGATATCAACGAAGTGCCAGTACAGCCCGACCAATTCAACATTGAGTCCGCTATCCGGTTTGAGGCGACCCGTGGAAGACAGGATCACCATGGCGGTTAACAAGAGCACCCCGACAAAGACGTGGATCCCATGGAACCCGGTGAGCATATAGAACGCCGACCCGAAGGGGCTCGTCCCGGGCTTGAGGCCTTCCTCGAAGAACACCGTGAACTCGAATATCTGTCCCGCCAGAAATGTGGCACCCAACAGTGCGGTGGCGACGAGCCAGATGCGGGTTTGGCGCATGTCCTGACGACCGAACGAATGGTGTGCAAGCACCATCGTGAGCGAGCTCATCAGCAGTACGAACGAGCTGGCTGAGGTAAACGGAATCTCAAAGAGTTCCGACCCCGGTCCACCGTTAGTTGTTGTGCGATACAGCAGGAACGACGAGATCATCGCCGCAAAGAACATCGCCTCCGAACCGAGAAATACCCACATTGCTGTCTTGCGAATGTGGACAATGTCGTGAACACCCTCGTCGTGCCCGTCACCGGTCGTTTGAGCCTCTTCAGTCGTTGTGGTCGACATAGTTAGTGAGTCTCCTTCGCGACCGGTTCAAGGCTCCAGCCAAAGAAACCCCACAACGTGACAAGCGCACCCAGACCGGCGAACCAGAACCCAACCGGAACGTAGAGCAATCCATATCCAATGATGACGATCCCGAACGCGGTCAACACTGGGTAGAAGGAATCCGACGGCAGGTGAATGTGGGATGCATCCTCAAGCAGCACGGCCGGCTCCGGCTGGTCCTCACGCAGCACGAGGCGGCCCTCGTCGTCTTCGTCGTACTTACGGTGCCACCAGTCGTCGAGTCCGTGCACTTCGGGCACAACATCGAAGTTGTACAGGGGTGTCGGCGACGGTGTCGACCATTCGAGAGTACGGCCGTCCCAAGGGTCGTTCCCGGCAACGTCCCCCTTGAAGTAGGACCAGACCAGGTTATAGATGAACACCAATACAGCGATCGCAATCACAAAGGCACCGATGGTCGACACCAGGTTCCACGTGTCGAAACCGAGCCCCTCTCCGTAACGATACGTTCGTCGTGGCATACCGTTGAGTCCGAGGAAATGCATCGGAGCGAAGGTCAGGTTGAAACCAAGGAGCATGATCCAGAAGTGCCACTTGCCAATCTTCTCGTTCATCATCCGCCCGGTCCACTTCCCGAACCAGTAATAGACACCCGCGACATACCCAAAGATGGCGCCACCAAAGAGCACGTAGTGGAAGTGGGCAACGACGTAATAACTGTCATGCTGCTGGGTGTCCGAGGGCACCATTGCGTGGGTAACCCCCGAGAGTCCGCCGATGACGAACATCGCAATGAACCCGACAGAAAATAACATCGGGGTGTCAAAGCGGACGTCACCACCCCACATCGTGCCTATCCAGTTGAATACTTTGATTCCCGTTGGGATCGCAATCAACATCGTGGCCAGCCCGAAACCAACCTCGGCGAGCGGGCCCATACCGGCGGTAAACATGTGGTGCGACCACACACCGAAACCCATGAATCCGATCGCGATACCGGCAAACACCACGAACGAGTACCCGAACAGGGGTTTACGCGAGAAGGTGGGGAGGATGTCCGAAACGATCCCCATCGCCGGCAGTATCAGCACATAAACCTCGGGATGCCCGAACAACCAGAACAGGTGCTGCCACAGCAACGGATCGGCCCCGGCTGCCGCCGCATAGAACACCGTGCCGAGGTTGCGGTCGAAGTAGAGCTGGAACAAGCCGATGCCGATAAGCGGGAGCGAGAACAACAACAGGAACTGAACGACCAGCGCCATCCATACAAACACCGGCATCCGCAACAACGACATACCCGGCGCTCGCATCGTGAACACCGTTGTAATGAAGTTCACTGCTGCGGCCAGCGATGCGATCCCGAGCATCTGCGCACCGAGGGCAAAGAAGTCCATGCGAATGTATTCCTTGACCTGGGTGGCCAATGGTGAATACCCGGTCCAGGCGCCGTCGGGAGCACCACCGAGGAAAAACGAGGATGCTAGAAAGATCCCCGAGAACAAGAACAACCAGAAACTGAAGGCGTTCAGGCGGGGAAAAGCGACGTCCCTGGCACCGATCATGATCGGTAGGAAATAGTTCGTGAATCCGGCCGCGATTGGCATCACCACGAGGAAGACCATCGTCAGGCCATGCATCGTAAACAGCTGGTTGTAGGCATCCGCGCTCAGGATCGTTCCGTTGGCCTGAGCAAGTTGGAGACGAATCAGCAGGGCCTCAAGACCGCCGGTGAGGAAGAAGAACAAGGCCGATACGGCGTACATCAAACCGATGCGCTTGTGATCGACGGTTGTTACCCAGGCCCACACGCCCTTGGGACCAGTCCGCGTCATCGCGGGTCCGGGAGCAGCCTCAACGGTCATCTATTTCCATCCTTCTAGCAGGGCGACGAGTTCCGCAACTGCGGCGTCGGTAAGTCCGAAACTTGGCATGCCGAGAATCCGCTCCGGGATAATATTGGCATCCGGGTTCATCGGCTTCAGGCTTGATGGATCGTGAATCCACTGAGTCAGAAGCTCTGTTGTGTTCTCAAACGTGGCTCCGCCGAAGGTGTTCCGACTGCCGAAGTGGGTGAGGTTCGGCGCATACGGTTTACCGATTATCTCTACACCGTTTGGCGTCTGGACGGTTGCCGCATGACATGCTGCGCAGGTCGAGACGAAGGTGTCATAACCGGCCTTGGCTATCGGGTCCGTTGGGATCTGTGCCGGCAGCAGCTGAGCGGCGGTCCAGGCATCGAAGTCGGCGACGCTCTTCACATACACCTTGATCCGCATGTCGGCGTGCGACAGCCCGCAGAACTCGGCGCATTGACCAAAGAAAGGTTCCTCCTGAGCAGCATCAGCGATCAGGGTGAGGTTCGAGGTTTTACCCGGCACCAGGTCACGCTTGCCGTTGAGCTTCGGTACCCAGAACGAGTGAATGACGTCGGCCGAGGTCATGGAGAGGTTGACCCGGGTCTGCTCCGGAATGTAGAGCTCGTTGGCGGTAACCAGTACGTTGCCCTGATCATCCACGAGATCCGGGTAGCGGAACTCCCACCACCACTGGTGGCCAATGACCTGGACCTGGAGTACGTCGTCACCGACGGGAACGGTACGAATCTCCAGGATGCCCTTAACGTTCGGTACGGCAAGTATGGCGAGAATGAGAGCCGGGATGATTGTCCACGCGATCTCGACGGCCGTATTGCCATGGATCTGCTTGGGGCGGACGTCGTCAGCACCCTTTTTGTGACGGAACTTCCAAATCGTGACGACGAGCGCACCCTCAACGAGAAAGAAAACGATCGTGGCGAGCATCAGGACGAGGTCCCAGGTCTTGTCGATATTCTCGGCCATCTTGCCCGCAGGCTCAATTGCGGACTGCGGTCCGTTGCCCGCACACGCGCTGAGAACAAGCACCGAGAAGGTAAGGGTGAATAAGAACAGACGACGCGGGTGCATGCGCCGCGATGGGGTGTGGAATCGACTATTCACGCGTCGGAAGGTCTCCATTGTGAGCGGAACTCTCATACCTCGACGACGGCAGGATACCCAAGCGAGGCCCTTCGACGAAATCATTCCATTGGTACCGTGGAAATAGGACGCAGTCGGACCGCCTCGCCAGCCGCCGATATACGGCTCGACCAGGAGGACCACACAAGGATTGGGCGCTCCGATCGAGACGCTAGATTGAAGTGCGCCGTGGACTCCCGCCGCCGCGACACCACAAACAAGACACCAACGCCAAGCGCAACCGACGTCCAGCACACGGCGTGACTTCCTACCTGGAGGACTAGCAATGATCGAACGGGACGAGGTCTACCGCATCAAGACTCTTCGTCGGCCCGGGAAACTGGCCGAGGTTCTCACCGCGATTTCGAAACACAACGCGCAGATTGGTGAGATTGCCACGATTTCGATCACCCCGGACTACAACATCAGAGAGATCGTCGTGATTGCGCTCGCCGACGAAGATGTCCATGGGATAACGGAGTCGATCCGGGCAGTCCCCGGTGTCGAAATCGTCTCCGACTCCGTTGACCGTGCCTTCGACGCCCACCGGGGTGGCAAGCTGCGCATAGAACCAAACGTCGAAGTCCGTACCCTCCAGGACATGCGGGAGATCTACACACCCGGGGTTGCCCGGGTATGTACCGCGATTCAACAGGACGAGTCACTAGCTGACACCTATACGTGGCGCGGGAAGACCATCGCAATCGTCACCGACGGCAGCCGGGTGTTGGGTCTTGGCAATATTGGCCCAAAGGCTGCGCTTCCCGTGATGGAGGGCAAGGCGTTGTTCTACTCCAAATTTGTCGGCCTAAACGCGGTGCCGCTCGTTCTCGACACCCAGGACCCGGACGAGATCATCGAGACGGTATTGCGGATCGCACCAGGTTTCGGCGGAATCCATCTTGAGGATATCGCCTCGCCCGGTGTCTACCGGATCGAAGAGGTTCTCGAAAACACTCTCGATGTGCCGGTGTTCCACGACGACCAGCACGGTACCGCTGTCGTTCTCATGGGATCGGTCCTGTCGGCTGCACGGCTCCTCGACAGACGTATCGAGGACATGACGTTTGGACAGGTCGGACTCGGTGCGGCCGGATCGGCGATCGCCCACCTTGCCCGGCAGTTCCCCTTCCGCGGCGTGAGTGCGTTCGATCCATCCCCAACTGCGGCCGCACGCCTGGCCGGCCTCGGGGACGGAATTGCACCCCTCACGACGACATCGGCGGACGATGGGCTCGAGACGATCATGGCAACGGCCGACATCGTCGTCCTCACCACCGGTCGCGCCAACCTGCTGTCGCCGTCACTTGTTCGCAAGGACCAGGTCATCATGGCCCTTACCAACCCCGTACCCGAGATCGACCGGCACGCCGCCCTGGAAGCCGGAGCCGCGTTCGCCGCTGATGGGTCAGTGGTCAACAACGTGCTCGCCTACCCGGGTATCTTCCGCGGAGCACTCGACGCCCGCGCCAGCCGCATTACTGAACTCATGAAGAGAAGTGCCGCTGAGGCGCTCACCGACCTCGCACCAGCCGGGGAGATTCTTCCCAATCCACTAGATCCGCACGTCCACTCAGTGGTCGCGGAACGAGTCCGTCGAGCCGCCCTGTAATGCCAATCGAGACAATCGACCTTGTCATCGGCTTCGTTGTAACGTTTCTGGCCGCCGTGGTCCAGGGCACCATTGGTATGGGGTTCGCCATCGTATCGGTACCCCTGCTCAGCATCATCGACCCGCGCCTCGCACCCGTCCCCCAATTGCTCGTTTCGATACCTCTCACGACGGTGATGGCGTTCCGAGAACGGCAACACATAGATTTCAAGGGTCTCTCATGGATTCTTGCTGGTCGCATACCGGGAGCGTTGCTCGGCCTGGCGCTGCTCAAAGCAGCATCCGAATCGACGATCTCGCTGCTGATCGCTGGCTCGGTCCTCATCGCGGTGGGTGCACTCGCATCCGGAATCGCGCTGACACGGTCACGAAGTGTCGACTTCGCAACGGGAGCCTTTGCTGGCACCTCGGCTCTTGTGTCGTCGATCGGTGGGCCGCCGATGGCGCTCCTTTTCCAGCGAGAGAAGGCCGCCACGGTACGGGCCAGCCTGGGTGCACTCTTCACCGTTGGCCTCCTCATCACCCTGGTGACCAGGATGGCGGCGGGCGAAATCACCGGTCTCGATGTGAAGGTCGCTGCGGTCCTACTCCCCGGTATGGGACTCGGGTTCTGGACCTCAACTCGCATAAGTGGCCGGCTCGACGAATCAAAGATCCGGCCCGCGATACTCATCCTGTCGGCCCTGGCCGCCGTTGCACTCGTTGTCCGAACGGCTATTGCCTAGCGGTCCCCGCACTCCACCGGGGCACCGCGTCAGATCAAACCGCTCAGTGACACCAACGTGTCGACGGCAGTGTTCGGCTTCTCACCGCGACCAAAGGTATCCAGGAAGTCCCCGAACGCTTCCAGAAGACCGGATGTCGCATCCCGACCGACTCTAAGCAGGACGTACAGCCCAACGAGGAGAAGTACACCTCGGATCCAGTAGAGATACCGCTTCTCCGGATCAAAGATGGTGTTGTAAACCTTGCGCACCGCCGCAATCGCCCGTTGGAATTCGTTGCCGGACGGGAGTGCGGGCATGTCTGTCCCAGGACCAACGGCCTCGGATGGTTGGGTCGGGATAGTCATGTCTTGGGCAGGCGCATCACCGGGTTCCGGGGTAACTACGCGAATGGCTTCGGTAGGTAGGTCAACAATTGGGACCTCGGTGACAACAACTTCGGCGGGAGACTCGGCGAAGATCGCATCCACGATGTCGCCACCATCAAGCAGCCCATCCCCGCTCGCCACATAGGCAATGGTCGCGGCACCGGTAGGATTGTGGTCGGCAACGTTCTCGGGGTCGGTCCGGTCGATGTCTTTCGGCTCGGCACCAGAGAGGGCAGCCTCCAAGCCGTCGGCGGCGGTCTGAAGTTCGGCACCGTCGGCTCCGAGCACAGCAGCAAGTTTTCTAATAGTTGCCGCGTCGGGGACTCTTTCCCCACGCTCCCACGCACGAACCGTTGCGGCCGTGCGCGAAACCTGACTTGCGAGTTGTCCGAGCGAGAGACCGAGACTCAGTCGTTTCTCGCGAACTAGTGATCCAAATACTTCTGCCATGTAATCCATCGTTGTCGACGGCGCTAAGCCTATCCGAGAATGTAACGAAAGCTGGTATCGAACTGGTTCCCGTGCCTTAACCAACGTCTATTATGACCCGTGGAGGTGTCAGGATGCCTGGTGGGTCCCGCGGTCTTCAAAACCGTTGAGGGGGCGAAAGCCGCCTGGCGGGTTCGATTCCCGTCCACCTCCGCCAAGTTTATCGAGTGCGATCAGATCTCGACTCGAGCCTGTGCCGGCTGCACCGCCGGACCCGTATCAATCTGGTCGGGCAACGCCAGCCTGAAGATCGAGCCTTCGGGACAACTCGATTCGAGCCACAGGTCACCGCCGAGCGACCGAGCTGCACGGCGTGCAATCGCAAGCCCGGCGCCGCTCCCGGGAGCATCCAAGTTCGATTCAAGACGCGAGAAGAGGCCGAACATGTCTTCCGCTTTTGCCATCGGGACACCAATACCGTTGTCGGCGATCTGGATAACCACCCGATCCGCATCCCTGAACCCGGAGACGACCACTAGCGGTCGCTCGGAGTCGTTGTACTTCAGCCCGTTCTGAATGACGTTCTGCAAGATTGGTCGAACCCGTGCGCCGGGTGCGAGAACGGTGGGCAGTGAACCCTCGATCGAAACGCTCACTCCGAGACCGAGTACGGTGACGATCTCCCCCTCGATGTCGAGCACCATGGGGTTGAAGTCGACCACTTCGTTGGTCGCCCCCGAAGGGGCGCTCGACATTTTCGACAGAATGAGCAGATCCGTGATGAGGTTTCGTAGCCGCTGAGCCGTCGACGCGATACGAGTCGTGTAGTCGATCTGCTCTTCGTCAAGATTGTCGGACTCGGCAAGCAACTGGGCGAACGCCTCAATCGTCTTGAGTGGAACGGCGAGGTCATGCGAGGCCGAGTACGTGAATGCCTCGAGCTCGGCGTTGACTTCGGCCAGGCGCTGATGGGCGTCACGAAGACTCATCGCCGACAGCTCCACCTCGAGACTGTGGCTTCGTTCGCGCTGGAGTGCCTCCTTCAGCGCTGCTTCACGCTCCCACACAAGTGTCGCAACTCGATCGATGGACCTCGACAAATACCGGGTCGCGGGTGCCCGCAGCGGCTGCACGTCGGTCCATGCTTGGTTCCCGATCGCGTTGAGCGTTCGCGATGTTTCAATGGAGACGACAGTGGAGTACACGATGGCTGCCACAGCCACGACCGTGGCCCACAGAACGATCGACAGGCTTGAGCCGGCGAAATAGAGCAGAGTCCCGACAGCGACAACCAGAGCCACAACAGCACCGGCCCACAGGAGGTCGGTTCGCACGGCCCGCTCCGGGCGGGTGTTACTGGCGGAAAGACGAGAAGAGCGCATCAACATTCCTCACAGGCTCAAGCGCTCCGTTGATAGCGCTCTCAACCACACGGACAAGGTGACTCTCGGAGAGATTCACCTTGTTGAGCACACGCTCGATGCCGGCCCGGGTGGCCCGTGCGTCGAGATCCTCGATCTGGGTGCCGGTAAGCATCAGGATCGGAATGTGTGATGTGGCCGCGCTCTGTTTGATCCGCTCGGCGATCAGGAGCCCATTTCCCCCTGGCATTTGATAGTCGATGATGATGACATCGGGGTTCTCGGTACGTGCAATGCGCTGCCCCTGCATCCCGTCAGCAGCCATTGAGATCCTATAACCAGAACGTTTCAAGTACACCGATATCAAGTGTACGAAGTCCTGATCATCGTCGATGATGAGTACGTGGCGATCGGTTTTCATGCGACAACTGTCGACCGAGCGGGTCCGGAGGTAAGGATTCTCACGACAGGGATAGCCGCGCCTTCCAACGTGCTGTACAGTCGTAGCGCGCAAAGGAGGCCCCAGTGGCAGACAACAAGTTGATGGTATGGATCGACCAGGATCTTTGTACAGGTGACGGCATCTGTCAGGAGATCGCACCGAATGTATTCGAGGGCCGTGATGACGGTCTCTGGGTGGTCCGCGAAGATGCATCGCATTTCGGAACAACAATCGTGTTCGACGGCAACGCCGCACCTGACGGATCGCGCGGCGTGGCTCGCGTACCGGACGCGGAACTCGCCGATGTTGTCGAGGCAGCCGAAGAGTGCCCAGGCGAATGCATCATGATCGAACCGCTGGACCCGGAGGCTATTGCCAACCGCGGAGCGTAACGATCACGCGCTACGACGTGATGTATTGCTGAAGCTGATCGATGAGATACCGCTGCTCCTCGATGACGTTGCGCACGACGTCACCGATCGATACGACACCAACGACGTCGCCGTCCTCTACCACCGGTAGATGGCGGAACCTCCGTTCGGACATCACGGTCATGCACGTCATCACGGAATCTGTCATTGCGGCGGTTATAACGTCCGTCGACATGAGTTCGGCGACTTTCATGTCGCGCGAATGGCGCCCCATGAGCACGACCTTGCGGGCGTAGTCGCGTTCGGAAAAAATCCCGCTGAGGTTGCCATCATCGATGACCACCACGGCGCCAATTCCCTTTTCCGCCATATATTCGAGCGCCTCGTACACGGTCGTATCCGACGAGACTGACCACACGTCGCGGCCCTTCTCACCGAGCAGGTGCTGAACTGTTCGTTCCAAGTGCATCCTCCTGGCCTTGCGGGTTCCTACCCACAACATACCAAAATCATGCCCGCCTTTGTCGGAGGAGTTACCAGGGGGTGCCGGGATTAGGGAGCAGACCCGTCATCGGGTCGAAGCGAGACAACGGACCCGCCGAACTCATCGCGGAGTTGCGATGCACTCACAAGAATCGCGGCCCTGAATTCGACAACCCGCTGTGCGATCTCTTGCGGAGAGTCAGCAACCACCATGCGACGCCCGTCGACCAGGGTCACCACGGTGTCCGGGGTCGACTCGACTGACTCGACGAGGTCGGCGTTCAGGAAGAACTGCTCACCCTTGAGTCGATGTACGATGATCATATTGATGCCCTCACGGCGTTGGATGCTTACATCCGACGAGATTGAATTCCCGTAGCGCCTGTCGGCATCTGCGCATCACTGTTAACGATGCGGCATTTTGCGGCGGGTGGCACCCATGATGCCCTCCCGCCCGCAAGCTCCTTATGCGGAGAGCGTGAAGATTTGAACCCCGTCGTCGCCCGGCTCGTCCGATTTCTCTAGGACACGACCGACGATGATCTGAGAACCGAGATCGACACCAGGGGCCGACAACGCGATTGTGATCTGGGGTTTCATCTCGAGTCGGTCGCGCTCGAAAGTCATCGGAACCGAGGCCAGTAGCTTGCTAAGCCTCGTCACGACGGTGTCACAGCCAGCCTCGTCAAGCATCGGAAGCACTGCGAGAAACGCACTGTCATCCAGGCGCCCGACCATGTCGAGACGACGAAGACCGGCGGCGATAAGAGCTCCAGCATGGCGCAACGCATCATTGACTCCGGCACGTCCGTGGTGCTCGCCAATCGTCGCGATGGCAGGTACCCGCACCAACATCACACCAAACGCCTCACCGGCTCGGTTGTGGCGTGCGACAACAGAATCCAAAGTCTGCAGGATGCCATTGGTGTTGGGCAGTCCGGTCACAATGTCGGTGGACGACAGGACGTCGAGCTGCAGCCGAAGCGTCCCGTTTTCGAGACGAAGCTCATCGATCTGGCTTTTGAGCTCAGCGATTCTGGCCTCGTCGGTCGAAAGTTCTTCCTGAGTAGCCATAGTTGCCCTCCAAACTTCTCCGGGTGTGGACACCCGAATCCTCACAAACACGCTGTCGTGGTGCACCGGTGGCATGCGCTCATGACACTAGCCATATCGGCGCTCCCCACACGCACATAAGGAAACTTGTGAGAAAACAGGCCAACAACCTAAAGGGATCCCTCCCAGAGCCGACCTTCAAGAGTGATGACCACAACCCATCAAAACCCGGACCAACTCAGCCGGCTCGCCGAAACGCTCTGGCATGAGCGTCGGCTGTTGGAATTTCTGCTGTTCAAACTCGTCTCGGCGAATCTGGTGCTCGCCACCGACGACCGTCGGTTTGTGGGTCCCGCAATCGCCGAGGTCGACAAAGTAGCCAGCAAGGTACGCCACGCAGAGAAGGATCGCGATACGGTCCTCGCGGAGGTGGCATCCACAATGGGAGTACCGCCAGATACGATCACGCTGAACCTTCTTGCGCAAAACGCACCGGCGGATATGCGCTCCGTGTTTGCGGATCATCGCGACGGGTTCATGGATCTCACCAACGAAATTGAGACCCTCACCCGGGAGAACCGTCACCTCGCAACCCTTGACCTTGACGAAATCACGGGCACGCTCCGGCTTGCGGGCGGGACACCCGATGCCAGCATCGATACCCAGTCGGACACCGACGACGGACGGCTCGGTCCCACATCACAGCGACCATCACAAGTGGATCGGGTGCTCTGATGGGAAGTTTCGTCTCGCTGTACGCCACATTCTCGGGTCGCCAGGCGGCCGACGGGGCCTGCCAGCAGGAGACCCGGAATGCCGAAGACGGTACCCAGTGGCTTGACCTTACGGACACGGCACTCCAGGGCGTCACCGGACGGCTGCGGCGGGTCCGTGAGCTTGCAGTTCGGGGGGCGACGTTCACCAGCACGGACGAACGGACTGCCATCGCCGCCGAGGTCGATTCACTGAAAGATGACCTCGTGGACCTGGCGAACAGCCGTTATCAAGGTCGACCACTCTTCTCCGGTTTCAGTGCTGCCGATCCGGTACAACTCTGCGGTGCGGCTTGGACCTGCACCGGCGACAACGGCGCCTTCAACCGTAGGGTCGGAGAGAACGAGGTCGTCCAGGTGAACCTCACCGCCGACCAGGTATTCGGATTCACCAGTCCCAAGGACATGTTCACGACCCTCGACGATTTTGTGGGTGCCCTCAATGTGAACAGCCAGGCAGGGATCGATATCGCGCTCGGCGAGATCGATACCGCAATGGACACAGTGCTCACCAGCCTTTCACAGCTTGGAGCGGCCACCAACCGGGTCGAATACGCCAAAACGAAGAGCACGGAAGACCTGCGGACAATCAGGACGAACCTCACCGAGATCGAGGATCTCGACCGTTCCGAGGCAATCCTCGACCTGCAACTCCAAGAGACCGCGTATCAATGGACACTTGCCGCATTCGCCCGCTCGAGCCAGCCGTCGCTCGTCGACTTCCTGAGATAACAGCGATCCCCATAACTTGGTCGCTCCTCGGTACTCTGGTTCGCTCAGCTACGAGAAACCGATGACTCCGAGTTTTCGATGATCGTGACTGTCCCCTGGTTGTTTGTCCCCGAGTACACACCGGTCCCTTCGGAGAATGAAACAGCAGTTGCAGACGTCGAAAGGGCAGAACTGGCGCTCGGGTCGCGTCCGGCACCACCCACGGGAGATGCCCCGGTCGCAGCGACCTGAGCCGAAACTGTTACGCCGACTCGACGTAACGAGACGACGGTTCCATCCCCGGCTGGGATCCCCCATGGGAGACGCCCCCAGACCGACCATAGGCGTCGTCCTGTATACGATCGATCGAGTTGGAGACATGACGTAGTTTCGATCCCACCGATACGGTTCCCTGCTCGGCGACACTTTCCATCTCGTCCAACAACGCCAGCAAGTGCTTGTGCTGGCTTTCGAGAATGGGGCCAATGTTGTCCGGAGCGTGTTGCACAATCTCTCCGAGTGAAACAGTGTCGATGTCAAGGCCGAGGCTCTCGGCGATATCGCCCACCAACAGGGCGCGCATGGCGTCGATCACACCGACTTCGTCCTGGGCATCCCCTACTTCGTCGACCATGTAACCCAGGAAACGGTCTTCGCCAGCTCCGACAAGCAGCGTGGCCTCGGAGAGTTTGAAGACGAGACGTTCAAGTACACGCTGCTGACGGTTCAGCAGTCCGACCAGAGCCATCAGCTGTTGGTGAACACGATCCGGAGTCGATTCGGTGGTCGTGGGATATTCGAGGAAACGCTGGAAACCTGCACTTGGCATCTGTGGGCCTCCCGAGTTCGGAAATCATTCATGGACGGGCGTATGCCCACTCTAAGTTTGTCGGCCTGCGGGGCAGGCGGTTTAGGAGATTTCCATCGGCGGCTTGCCTTTGTTGCCTTCCGATCGACATGCGGGGTGCCTCTCACGGACGAGGCGACATGGCACATGGAGAGGCGACAGGTCCGAAGCACCAGGAGACGACCACAGAAGAACCCACCGAGGCTGGGGAACAGACCCGGCATCAGGCCGTGGTGCTGTGGTTTTCCCAGGCGGCGCGTCTCGTGCTCGTCGAACCAGACGGCGTCACCGCCACCCACGTTGACCGGTTGGCCGAGTCCGCTCCTTCACAAGCGGTGACGCTCCGAGTACCATCACGGCCATGACGACACAACCACACCCGGGCTGGTATCCGGACCCGTCAGGCGAGTTCGACGAACGCTACTGGAGCGGCACGGATTGGAGCGACGAAACCCGGCAGAAGCCCCCGTCGCCGCAGCCCGCAGACCCGAACACGCAACCGACTGAGGGCCATGTTCCGACAACCGCCACGACACCAAATCAGGTCCACAAACAGGTGGCGAAAAGTGGTGGCGGAGCCGAAAGCGGTGGTGGAACTCTATTTACCGAGCCGATCCTCGTCGTCAACCAAAAGACCAAACTCATCGAGGTCAACAGCGAATATGCGATCTACGACCAGGCGGGGGTCCAAATAGGGGCCGTGCGTCAGGTCGGCCAGTCGGCGCTCAAGAAATTCATCCGCGTCATTGGCAATGTTGATCAGTTCCTGACACACGTTCTCGAGGTAGTCGATGCAAATGGTGTCGTGCAGATGACCCTCACACGACCGCGTAAGATTCTCAAGTCGAAAGTCGAAATCGCAGGACCTGATGGGCGCAGCATCGGCACCATCAAACAACTCAACGCGCTGGGGAAGATCCGTTTCGCGATGGAGGCAGGCGGCACCGTAGTCGGGTATCTCAACGCCCAGAACTGGCGAGCCTGGAACTTCTCGATCACCGATCACAACGGTAACGAGGTCGCAGTGATCACGAAGTCCTGGGAGGGTCTGGCGAGAACGCTCTTCACGACTGCCGACCGTTACGTGGTTCGTATCCACAAACCACTCGCGGACCCGCTCCTCACAATGGTTGTCGCATCCGCCGTGTCCGTCGACACTGCCCTGAAGCAGGACAGTCGCGGGTTCAGCTAAAACCGCACCTTCCGCAAATCTGCCGCCGTCGCGGTTCTCGATGCTCTACGCAGAACCGGCGATCCCATTGCGGGCCATGATCTTTGTATTCACGATGCCGAGGAATGTGGTCACCGTTTACTCCCCGGTCCCATCGACCAGGGAAAGCCGCGGGGCAGCCGCATTCACGTTCGCCTCGACCGCGGCGAGTACCGATGCACGAAATTCACCGATTCGATGGACCACCACCTCGGGGCTGTCAACGATGACCATGCGACGACCGTTCGCCAGCACGAGCACGGTGTCGGGGCAGCTTTCGATTGCTTCGATAAGGTCGGCATTGAGGAAAACTTGCCGACCTTTTAGTGGCGACACCGGGATCATCCTGGCACCTCCTTGTGCTCCGTCACTGGACTCAGTGTTCGATTCCTTGCGGTTACCTGTCGGACCTGATTCGGCGATCGTAAGCAAGAAAGCACAGAAAGTGGTGAACATTCGAGAAGTAGTCACCGAGCGTGGTATTTAGCCGAGAGACCAATCAGCGACGTGGCGTGGCACCGGTGTCGAGGCAGACGTGACCGCATCCGGTTCGGGGACTCCGACACCGTAGGAGACCGGGATTATTCCAGCCCAAACTTCCGGATCCTCATCCTCGGGTTCGTCCTTCGGGGGCCCCGAACGAATCTTCGCAGATGCCTCAGCAATCGGGAGGACCAGCACCTTCGTACCGCGCACTTCCTTGTCGGTCATCGGGCGAACATACCCGACGCGGCCGGGGACCAGACTCTCGGTGATGTAGTCGAGGGCGGCCGCCCGCTCGTCCAAGTCGACGATTTCGGTCGCCACACCAAAAAGTACGACCGAGCGATAGTTCAGCGAGTGATGAAACGCCGACCGGGCCAACACTATGGCGTCGACGTGGGTAACCGTGAGACACAGCTCCAAACCGCTCGCAAGGCCCCGCAGCATCCGGCTCGCCGCCGACCCGTGGAACAGGACCTGGTCATCTCGACGTGCGTACAGGGTCGGGATCACAACGGGAGTGCCGTCTGCGACGAACCCGACATGACACACGATGCCAGCGTCGAGGATCGCATCGATCGTCGCCCTGTCGTACGCCCCACGTTCGGGAAGTCGTCTTATCTCAGATCTCGAGGTCGGTGTGCTGACCATTGGTCCTCCTGTCGCGAGGCACTGTACCAAGACACGCCAGGTTGATCACTACCCAGCGTGGGAACCCGGACCCACCAACACTGCGTCGAACCGGTACGAACCTTGAGGAGGACCCATGAAACGAATACTGACACTAACTATGACACTTGCTCTGGTAGCGGCGGCGTGTTCAGGTGCCGCAGAGACGGGCGAACGACCAGGCACGATCGCCGTTGCAACCACATCCGCGCCGGCAACCGGTGGTACCTCCGATCGGGCACCCTCGGGGAGCGCGACAACGACGGGCGCCCCCTCCAGCCCGAGCGACAGCCTCATCGCGATAGGTACTTCGCCCGCGCAGGAGACAAACAAACGCGATGGTGAAATCCGCGAGGAACGCGGGTCGCGATCCTCATACCGAGTCGACCCCAACGATGTGACCTTCCAAGACTATGGCGAAAACCCCTACGTAGAGACAGACAGAGATAACCTATCGACGTTCGCGGTCGATGTAGACACCGGGTCGTACACCGTGATGCGCGGCTACTGGAACAAAGGCCTCACCCCACCAGCGGCGTCCGTTCGCCCCGAGGAATACATCAACTTCTTCGATGCTGGTTACGACGCACCGGACGGTGGGGTCTTCGCCGTCTACGCAGATGGTGCACCCACGCCATTCCTCGACTACAGCGAGGACATCCTGGTGCGTATCGGCATCAAGGGCGCGCAAGTCGATGCCCGACGCCGACCGAACGTGAACCTCACCTTCGTGATCGACACATCAGGGTCGATGGAACAGGACGACCGTCTTGGTCTGGTTCAGGATTCCCTCGCAGTGTTGCTGAACGAACTCGGACCCGATGACACGATCGCCATCGTGGCGTACAACACCTCCGCCAGGGTCGTCGCCGAACCGACTCGCGCCGACGAACGCAGGGACCTGCAGCGCGCCATCGATGAGCTCCACCCCGGCGGGTCGACAAATGCCGAGGACGGGCTGGTCCTTGGATATGACATTGCTGAACAGATGTACAACTCCGACGAGGTCAACAAGGTGATCCTGCTTTCCGACGGTGTCGCGAACGTCGGCGAGACCGGACCGGGTGGAATCTTCGAGCGGATCGAACAGTCTGCGACGAACGGAATCGACCTGTTGACGGTCGGTGTCGGGTTCGGTAGTTTCAACGATGTGCTGCTCGAACAGCTCGCCGACACAGCGAACGGCCAGTACCGCTACATCGATACGATCGACGAGGCCGACCGGGTCTTCCGAGATAACCTGCTCGGCACTCTCATCACGATTGCACGCAACGTCAAGGTTCAAGTCGATTTCGACCCGGACGTGGTGAAATCGTACCGCCTTGTCGGATTCGAGAACCGTGACGTTCTCGACCGGGACTTCCGTGACGATCGTGTTGACGGTGGCGAGATCGGTGCCGGCCACTCTGTGACCGCTCTCTACGAGATTGAACTCGTTGATAGGGCACGCCGAGATATCCTCGGGACCGTGTCCGTACGCTGGGAGTCAGTGGACTCTCGTGATATCAACGAGATATCGGGTGACATCGAGCTCGACCTCATCGCCGACCGCTGGGCCGATGCGGATCCCCGTTTCCGGCTTGCCGCCACCGTTGCGGCGTTCGCTGAGCAGATGCGCGAGGGGCGTTTCGCACGGGGTTTCGACCTCGAGGACGTGTACGACGAGATCGATGCACTCAGCAACGAACTCGACGACTCCGACGTCTCCGAGCTTCGCAGGATCGTTCGCGACTTCATGCGGGACCTCTAACCCCTCGCACCGGGACCATCGGCCGCACGGTCGGTGGTTCCGGTTGTTCGACGACCGACGGTGTCCATCGAGATGTCCCTGATTGCCACCACCGTGGTGGAATCCCCGCGGAGAAGCCCCGAGAACACAAAAGGGAAAACGTCAAACGTTCTTCCCCGAACCGTAAAGCGAGAACAATCTCGTGCCTGTCGTGCCGAACCGGTCGGCAGTGCGGCCCGTAGTTAGGGAATCATCCGGGACCTCGGTTGTGTCAACCCCTCAGGTCCAGCCACCGCTGCCACGCTGGTCGATATGTGCCATCGGGACGGACCAAATCCATGCCCCG
>JAADIG010000067.1 GCA_013151445.1 Actinomycetota bacterium | reverse complement strand
GCCCCATCTTTGATGATGCCGCCCTGCTCATAGTCCTTGCCGACCATGTAGCCGGTGACGTTATGGAAGAACACCAGCGGTTGGTCGTAGCGGTTGCACAACGAGATGAACTCGGTTGCCTTCTTTGCCTCATCGGAGAAGATCACCCCGCGTTGATTGGCAACGATGCCAACGCGGTATCCATGAATCGTCGCCCAGCCACAGATCAGCGACGTACCGTACTCGGCCTTGTATTCGTCGAACTCCGAACCGTCAACGGTGTGGGCCAACACGGCGTACATGTCCATGGGCTGCTTCACGTTTGCCGGGATCAAACCAAGGATGTTGTTCGGGTCGAACAAAGGATCCCGAGAATCCTGGATCGGACCGGGACCGAACTTGCGATAGTCGAGGTGTTCGACGATCTGGCGACCGATCCGCAAACAGTCATACTCATCGATCGCGAGATAGTCGCTCAGACCGGAGACACGCGAATGCATCACTGCGCCCCCCAGCTCCTCATCGGTTGACTCCTCGCCGGTTGCCATCTTGACGAGTGGGGGACCGGCGAGGAATACCTTCGCTCGATCCTGCACCATCACGGCGTAGTCGGACATCCCGGGTACGTACGCACCGCCCGCGGTTGAGTTCCCGAACACGAGCGAGATGGTTGGCACGCCGGCCTTCGACATTTGGGTGAGGTTGCGGAACCATTTGCCACCGGGCACGAATATCTTGTGCTGGTTGGGAAGATCGGCGCCACCTGATTCGACCAGGTTGATCAGCGGCAGCCGATTCTCCAGAGCGACGTCCTGGGCACGCAACGATTTGCCGAGGGTGAATTCGTTGAACGAGCCACCGCGTACCGTCGGGTCATTGCCCGCAACGATGCATTCGACACCTTCGACGAGGCCAATACCAAACACGTACCCGCCACCGGTCTCGAAACCGGTGCCGTGGGCAACGACACCGCCGAGTTCGAGGTAGGCCGAATCACGATCGATGAGGAGTTCGATCCGCTCTCGGACCATCAGTTTGCCGCGCTCGTGGTGCCGTTTGCGGTAGCGCTCGCCGCCCCCTTCGATCGCCTCACCGAGCGCACTCTCGAGCCGGGCGACCTGTTCACGTGCTGCCGACTCATTCTCTTTGAACGTTGGCGAACTGGAGTCAACGGCGTTATTGAGCACTGGCATGGCGCCAATAGTAACCGGGCTACCTGGCGATACGCGCCTTCGCCGCAGCGGTGCCGCCGGTCGACTCCGTTTCCGGGATCTCCGCAAGTCGCCGGGCGTGAGACAGGTATTACCAATGTCGACGTAGTGCGAATTGGGGGTATCAGGAGCGCCCACGGTAGTCTGTTAGGCACCATGAACATTGCCGTCGACACGTACGCTCTTGAGGCACGCGACATCGCCAAGTCGTTTGGAGACTTGCGTGTCCTGGAGGGGGCCTCTCTCACCGTTCGGCCCGGAAAGACTGTGGCACTGCTCGGTCCGTCGGGATGCGGCAAGACGACGTTGTTGCGTACGCTTGCAGGTCTTGAAACACCAGATAGTGGTGCGGTCATGGTCGCCGGACGTACCGTGAGTGATACCAGCACCTTCGTTCCACCGGAAAAGCGCAATGTCGGACTGGTCTTTCAGGATTGGGCGCTGTTCCCGCACATGAGCGTCGCGAAGAACGTCGCATATGGGCTCACTGCTGCGGAGCGCAGTTCTGGGCGTGTCGAGCAAACGTTGGCAATGGTGGATCTGGAGGACCTCGCGGATCGTATGCCGGGGAAGCTGTCCGGCGGTCAGCAGCAACGGGGCGCACTTGCGCCGCGGCCCGATGTACTTCTCCTCGACGAACCGTTTTCCAATCTCGATCACGATCTTCGGGTTCGGGTTCGCAGCGATGTACGGCGGTTGCTTCAGGACCTCGGCATTTCCGCCGTGTTTGTTACCCATGACCAGGAAGAGGCCTTCGTCCTCGGTGATGAGGTCGCGGTCATGTGCGGCGGGGTAATCGAGCAGCAGGCCACTCCCTCGGTGCTCTACGACGCCCCCGCATCCGCCTGGGTCGCGGCCTTCGTCGGTGAAGCGAATCTGGTGGCTGGCAGCATCGACGGGACGCGTGCCGACACCGTCGTTGGACCCGTCCCGGTCGCTGCATCTGAGCCGTCGAACGGGTCACGCTCTGACGCGACCGTGCTGCTCAGGCCCGAGTATCTGATGCTCGGTAACGGCAATGAGGGCGTCGTCAAGGACGTCGAGTTTTACGGACATGACACGGCATATCGCATTGTTGTCGGCGACACGCCGTTCTTGGTGCGTGCAATGGCTGCCCCCCGGTTTGCGCTCGGTGACACTGTTTCGATCACGTACAGCGGTCCTCCCGCGGCAGTGTTCCCGGCTGTCGGTTCGTAGCCGACTCACCTAACGGGCCGCCACGGTCCTAGCCGTCGTTTTGTCCATCACCCGGTGCGCCGGGATTGTCGCTTCCGCCCATATCCGTGGACCCGCCCTGATGCGTGTGGTCACCCGAGCCGGTGCCGGTACTTCCCTGGCCGGTGCTGCCCGTGTCCGTCATGCCTTCCGTATCTGAAGCGCCGTCCGTCATCCCATCCGTGTCCATGTTCGGAGGCGTTGAGTCACCGCTCTTCATATCGGACTGCTTCGGAGCGTCACTGCCGGACGGCAGGTCCGTTTCGCCCGTGTTGTCGCGGGGCATGTCTATTGAAGACTCGTCTGTTGGCGTGTCGTGCATCGGTCCGTCGTGCTGAGTGCCTCCCGATCCCCCTGGAGACGGCTGCATCATGTCGGTGGCCATGTCGGTAAGCATCGCGAGCTGGTCGCGCAACGGATGATCCATCGGGAGGTCGGTCACGGCCTGTTCGGCGCTTGAGACGGCGCTCGGCAGCATGTCTGTCTGGTTCGGGTGATCCATAAGGTGTTCAAGTTCCGCCACCCGATGGCGGGCTGCCACGTCGGAGTCAAACACGGAACGAATCGGCTCGGAGGCGAGCTTCACCGAATACAGAAAGTCCCCGGGAACGGTGTTCTCGGCAGCGATTGCGGTGCCGACGGGCAGCACGACCACCATGGCAGTGATCAATGCTCGGACTCGCATCCGCCACCACAGTGTCTTGGGTGTTTTCGATACGGCAGCAGCATCCGTCGGCGCGTAGTCGCCGAGAGCATCGCTTATCGACGCGAGATGTGCTCGTTTGGTCTGATCGTCAATCTCGACCTCGACTGCCCTGCGCATCCGATCGGTTGTTTGTTTGTCGAGACCGCTCATCCGAGGTCCTCCGTGTCCGTCATGGGTAGTGACGCCGCGCCAGCGTGAGATTCGATGCCCTCAAGTAGCGAACGGAGCCGGCGTTCCGCCCGTGCCAACGCGGCGTAGGCGGCTGGTCGTTTCATTTCCATAGCTGCTGCGACTTCGGCTCCCGAGAGTTCGAGGACGTGGCGCAGCGTGAGCAATGCCCGTTGGCGTTCCGTGAGTTGGGCGAGGGCCGCCTCAAGATCCGGGTCCAGGCCAAGCGGTGAGTCGTCGATCAACGTGGACTGTTCCGGAAGTGTTTCCGTTGGTGTCTCGGGATGCCGTTTGCGACGGCGAATCTCGTCCAAACACGTGTACCGGACGCTGCGAAAGAGCCAGGCACGCAGCGAACGACCGTCGCCTTTGATGGTCGGGGCGGCCTTGACGAGTTCGAGGAACGCCTGTTGGACGGCGTCTTCTGCTGCTCGGTGGTCCCGCAGCATGGAGAACGCAAACGACGCCAAAGCGTCGCCGATCAGGTAGTACAGATCAGCGAACGCTGGGTCGGAGCGGCGGCGAATGCCGTCAACGAGTTTGTCGAGTTGCGGGTATTCGCTCACCGGGCCGGTAGCTCCTTCCGTCGCTGGTACGACGGTAGTGCCCGGCCCGATGAACGAAGGTGATCGTTGCTCACGAGGGTTGTTAGTTGTTCATCCCGCCCGGGGCCCGGTCTGATGCCCCGCCGCCCATCGCGTGGTCCTGAGCGTGATCGGTGTCATGGCTGTGATCCGTTGCCCCGTCAGTCATGTGGTCGATCGCCTCGTCGGCCATGTGGTCCACCGCTCGATCGGCCATGTGGTCCACCGCTCGATCGCTCATCTGGTCGGTGGCTCGGTCGGACATCCGGTCCGTTGCCCGATCGGAGACACGGTCGGTGGGGCGGTCAGACATCCGGTCGGTGACACGGTCCTTGATGCGATCGGTAGCCCGGTCAGACATGCGGTCCGTTGCTCGGTCAGAGATCCGGTCGGTGACGTGATCCATGGATCGGTCCGTCATGCGGTCCGTGACGTGATCGGTTACCCAATCGGGGGCGTTGTCCGAGACACGATCCACGATGTCGGTGCGGTCTTCCGGCACTGCATCTGGGTTCGTCGTTGCCATCGCGGTACCGGCTAGCGCTACAACGAGGAGGATCGCTCCGAGGGAGACAATGCGTTTCATGGTGGACTCACTTTCCTTGGGTTCGAAGGGTTTCTTCTTGCTCGCAGGAAGAGACGCCGCGGCCACGAAAGATTCGACGG
>JAADIG010000080.1 GCA_013151445.1 Actinomycetota bacterium | reverse complement strand
CTCGCGATCCGGGCCTATCACCAGTCGCGCGGCGACCATGAGCGAAATGTCTGTCTCATTCCCGCTTCGGCGCATGGCACGAACCCGGCTTCGGCAACGATGGCGGGTATGACCGTCATCGTGGTTGCGACGGACGACGACGGCAATATTGATATTGACGATCTGGCTACCAAGGCGGTCGAGCATGCAGACCGCCTTGCCGCTCTCATGGTGACCTACCCATCGACCCATGGGGTGTTCGAAGAAAGCATCGTGGAAGCCTGTGACATCATCCACAACAACGGTGGGCAGGTCTACCTCGATGGAGCGAACCTCAATGCCATGGTCGGAATTGCGCGGCCCGGCAAATTTGGTGGCGATGTGTCACACCTGAATCTGCACAAGACGTTTGCGATTCCTCACGGTGGTGGTGGTCCCGGTGTTGGGCCGATCGGCGTTCGGGCACATCTCGCACCGTTCCTGCCTGGCCATGGTCTCGTTCCCGACCAGGATGGGTTTCGAGATGGTATCGGTGCGGTCGCCTCGGCGCCGTGGGGGAGTGCCGGTGTTCTTTCGATATCGTGGGCGTACATGGCACTGCTCGGTGCCAGTGGGCTTACCGAGTCGACCAGGGTGGCGATTCTGAACGCCAATTACGTCGCCAAGCGGCTCAGCGAGCACTACCCATTGCTGTTCACCGGCAATGGAGGCCTCGTTGCCCACGAATGTATCGTTGACGTCCGGCCGATCAAGGACACCACCGGGGTGACCGTCGATGACTTTGCAAAGCGGCTCGTTGACTATGGATTTCACGCACCCACGATGTCGTTCCCGGTTGCCGGTACGTTGATGATCGAGCCAACCGAGAGCGAGAGCCTCGAGGAACTTGACCGGTTCTGTGATGCCATGATCGCCATCAAGGCCGAGGTCGACTTGGTAGCCGACGGCACCTACCCGGTCGACGATTCTCCCCTGCACAATGCACCTCATCCAGCCGAGAACTTGCTCGTGGAGGAGTGGACCCATCCGTACACGCGGGAGGTCGCCGCGTATCCGGTTCCCGGACTCAGGGCGAACAAGTACTGGCCGCCGGTGAGCCGTGTCGACAACCAGTACGGCGACCGCAATGTCATGTGCTCGTGTCCTCCGATGGAGGATTACGCGGAGTAGGTGACCCCCGTCCGTACCTGTGCAGTCCTGGTCGATTACTTGATCCTGTGGAGGCGCAGTTCGAACACAGACCTGTTGCCGTCCCGGTAGTAGGTGAGCGTGCCGTCCATTAGCTCGGCGAGTTGACGCGACAAGGACAAGCCGATTCCGACACTACCCGGCTGTCCGATCGGGTCGTGTGCCCGGTAGTACCGTTGGAAGACAGCGTCACCCTCACCCGACGGTACACCGTCACCGTGGTCGACAACCCGTAGCTTTGCATGCTCGTCGGTCGCCGAAACCTCGATGACGAAGGGAGGCCGTCCGTACTTCACGGCGTTTGCCAACAGGTTGCGGATGATCTGGCGCACTCGGAAACTATCTCCCACCGCACGCGGTGTCGTTTGTGCGATGACTACGATTTCCTCGGCCCCCCACGTGGAGACGACTTTCTGTGCGGTATCGACCACATCGATTTCGCCGACCTCCACCTGTACGACACCGATGTCGGAGTGGGCCACCGAGAGGAGATCCTCGATAAGGTCCGCCATCTCTGATGCTTGGCCTGCGATCAGGTGTATGAAGTCGTCTCGCTCGGTCGGTGGAAAGTCAATAGGGCGGTCACGGAGCTCGGAAGAGAGACCGACAATTGTTGTGAGCGGGGTCCGCAGCTCATGGCTCACGGAACGGACGAGGTCGTCCTTCGATGCGACCAGTTCGGTGAGTCTCAGTCGTGCGAGGCGCTGTTCCGTGACATCGACGAAATGGACAAGGAATCCTACGAACCCATCGTTCGATTTTAGACCCGAGACCGTCGCCAGACCCCAGACCGTCTCCCCGTTTGTTCGCTGTAGTTTGAGCTCGCGAGAGAACGACGACGAACGGTTGTCGCGGACGCTTTGAACCGCATCCCAGAAGTCGCGGTCCTGCGCCGAAACCGAAAACGGGTCGAGTGAGGACTCGTCGGGATGGCCGAGGATTTGATGCATGGCCGGGTTTGCGGTGAAGTCGGAGCCGCGCATGGACATGCCGGCCGGGCTGTCAAAGAACGCGGACTCGAACGTCGCCTCCGATCTAGCCAACCGGTCGGCAAGGTGATGGCTTGTCGTGAGGTCGATCCAATAGGAGATCGCAAAGATGAGGTCCCCGGCGCTATCTCTCACGCTCGATGCAACGACGTGAACGTCGATCTCGCTTCCGTCCAATCGGAACGCCTTCGTCGTGATGTGTCCTGCATCCTGTGTGCCGTCGACGAATCGTCGTGCGACGTTGGCAGCTTCCACCGCCATGTCTTCGGGGAACAGATCTGTGAAACTCACTGCATTCATTTGCTCCGCGGTCCGTCCAAGCATTGTCTGAAGGGCCTGGTTGGAGAGGATGCCGTCGACGTTACCGTCGGTGATATACATCCCGATCGGCCCGTTCTCGAAGGCGCTACGGAACAGGGCTTCGCTCGCTTCGACTTCGCGACGGTGTTCGTGTCCCTCGGTGACGTCGACGAGGCCGATGTCCACTCCGCTCGCATCTGGTAGCTCCGAGACGAATGCATGGCACCACAGGGTCGATCCGTCCTTCGTACGAACAGCGATCGGGTAGCCGTTCGTCTGGATCGGTGCGCCACCGACCGTGGCATCTCCCCAAAGGTCGGATCCGTCGCCCCCGACGAGGCAACGTGTATCCAAGGAGTTTCGCCGCGTTCGAGTTTGCGTACGTGATTGTTCCGGTCCGGTCCGATCGTAACAACGCGATTCCGAGCGAATCGACCATCTGGTGTGTCCGTCCCTCATCCGCCACGCCCGCGCGGTCGGTGCGAATCCCGGGATGTCTCTGTGCGTCGGTCATTTGTCGGCGGATGGTTTCGAGCTGGCGGCGGGTGGTCGTTTGTCTCTCCATGGCCTTGCCTGTTCGAGCTGTCTGGCAAGCTGGATCAACAGGGCATCGTTACCGTGCGCAGATGTGAAATGAGCCCCGATGGGGACTTCTTCATCGGTCCAGTAGAGGGGCACCGACATGGCGGGGAGCCCGGCGAAGTTTGCTATCGGTGTGAAACCCACATATTTCGCAAGTTGATCGGTGAGTTCGTCCATCGGTTTGGTTTGATCGATCTCTCCTATGTGCACCGGTGGGGTAGACAAGACCGGTGACAGCTCGACGTCATAGTTGCCGAAGAAATCACCGTACGCGTAGGCAACCTCTTGGAGTTTGCGGAACGCGTAGAGGATGTCGGTGGCGCTGAGCTTGCGCGCCCGTTGGATAAGTCCCCACGTGAAGGGCTCGAACGCTGGCAGTCCGGTGCCTTTCGCAATGGCCCGACCGAGGACCTGCATGGTGCGATAGTCGCCGAGTGGTTTGCGGAGGAGTCGCACCGTTCTCTTGATCTCGCCGGCTTCGTCGAGGATCGTGCGGAAGGCCGTTGCTGGAAACGCCGCCCACAGCGTGAGGAATGCATCCTCCATGGCGGCGCCATCGAGCGGTGGGCTTTCTTCGGCGACCGTGTGACCGAGACTCTCAAGTAACGCAACCACGCTTGCGATCATGTCGCGACATGCAGGGTGGACCGGTCTGCCCATGTGGTCGGTTGACCGCACGGCGATGCGTAGCGGACGTACCTCGGTTTGCAGTGCCGAAGTCAGGGTCGGTCCGTTGCTCGGTACACGCCACAGATCACCGAGGGTGGGACCCCCGATCGCGTCGAGAAACGCGGCCGTGTCGCGCACGCTGCGGGAAATGCAGCCATCGATGGCGATGCGATCGGCGAGGGAGTTTGGTTGGCGTGGCATTGTGCCGCGTGATGGTTTGAGTGCGAAGAGTCCACACGCCGATGCCGGGATTCGCAGGGATCCACCACCGTCACCGCCGTGGGCCATCGGGATCATGCCGGCGGCTACTGCCGCGGCGGCACCGCCGCTTGAACCACCCGGGGATCGGGTGAGGTCCCACGGGTTGCGTGTCGGTCCGTGGAGAAGGGACTCGGTAATAGGCAGGAGTCCGAACTCCGGTGACGCACTGCGGCCGAGCACACTGAACCCGGCCTCGCGCATCCGCTCTCCGATGACGTCCCCCGCCGGTGCGACAAAGTCTCGAAAGAAGACGGAACCGTAGGTCACCGGCATGGCTGCCTCGGCTTGGAGGTCTTTGAAGAGGAAGGGGACTCCGTGGAACGGGCCGGGGGGGAGAGTTTTGGAGGAGAGGATGTCCCGTGCCCGGTCGAAGTAGGTGTCGATCACCGCGTTGATGGCGGGGTTGCGGTCCCGGATTGTTTCGATCGCGGTTTCAGTGAGTTCCGAAGCGGTGATGTCCCCAGCGCGAATCAGCTCGGCTAGTCCGACGGCGTCGAACGCTGCGTATTCGCTGGTTTGCACGTTCGGTTCCTCGGCCATTCATCCTCTGGCCCCCTTGTTGTGACGGATTGTAGGTGGAAACGATGACGCGTTTCGCACTCTCTCCCCGTTCTTGTGACGTTTCGACCGAACTATTCCCTGCAAACGTCACAAGAACGGGGAGAGAGTGCGTCGCTGAGGGGTCTCCGGGTTAGGAACCGGGTGCTTTGGCGGCAGGCGGGTTTCGCCCGAGAAGGTCCAACTCGATCGGGGGTTGAGTCATGGTGTCGAGCGATTTGGCGAGATCCAACACCGTCGCCATGTCGACCGAATCCACGTTGCTGCGCTGGGACAGCGGTTTCATGACACCGGTGGCATCTATACCAAAAGCACCGGTCGTCGAGTCCACGATTACCAGCCGCGGGGTGCCTTGTACGACTTGCCAGTCGTTAGTGACGGCGTCATAGTCGGTCTGGAAGGTCAGAAACAGGATGACCTCCGCTCCTTCGTCGAGTGCAACCCCGGGAGGGACACCCTTGGTTATGGGCAGGAGTAGGTCGTTGGGGTCCTGTCCGGGTTCGAGGGGCTCCGCGAGGTCTCCGATCAACCCCATGCTCTCCCACAGGTCCTGCCGGAACGGGATCGTGACCGCACCGCCGGGCACGTTCACAACTACGGTGTCACCCGGTGTGAGCGTGAGGTCACCTTGGGGGTTGGTGCCGAGAACGGCGTCGATGCGAATCGTGACGGGGGTGACCGCGTGAAGTCCCAGGAATCCGTAGCGGTCGCGATCGCGGTTAAAAGGCGCCGACGGTAGCTCGCCGGTGGGGGTGTTGAACTGTGACGGTGCAACGTCGATGACGGTTGCTTGGACGGCGATATGTGTGTAGTCGGGGATGTCGCGGATATCGGGTGTAGCGCCATACTCACCAGATCCGCCGCCCCACGTGAGTTCCCGTGTTGATGTCGGGTCAACGACCGGTACATCCAGAGCCGCCGGTTGGGGAGCAGAGGTCCCGGTGTTGAAACCACCACGGCCGCTACCGCGATGCCTAGTGCAACGAGTATGAGACGTATGGTCGTCCCCTTCATGTCGATCCTCCGTAGCTTGAGCAGCCACCCCAGTAGTGGTGGCCGCTGTGGCCGTATACCTGACAGCGTCCACGATTGTCGTACCAACCGAGACTGCGTACCCATGCATGGTGCCGGTAGCAGTCACCGGCGGAAACCGGTTTCGGGGTGACGTCGCCGCCCGTGCCCGTCCGGTTGAAGTTCTCGTTTGCGGGTTGATCGGTAGCAACCGGGATTGCCCCGACGAGGAATCTGGCTGCGACGAGAGTCGCACCACACGCTCGATCCGAAACTTGCAACATCTGCGTCCGTTTCATCACACACCAGCATATACCAGGAGGGGGTGTCGTCAAGGGGCGTTCGTAGCCAACGAGCGTGCCCGCCCACCCCGTTCTTGTGACGTTTCGACCGAACTATTCCCTGCAAACGTCACAAGAACGGGGTTAACGGAACGTTGTTCCACTCGCTGCGTTGTCGCGGAGGGTCTGGGTCGGCGGTGTCAAACAGTCCT